>CAJYHH010000001.1 GCA_913773825.1 Candidatus Sericytochromatia bacterium
GCAATGACTTACACTAACCTCAAACAATACGATAAAGCTGAAGAGATGTTTAAACAGGCCATCAATAGATCGCCTGCAGATCCTTTACTCCAGACAAATCTAGGCGTAATGTACAACGAAACAGGAAAAAGCCAGCAAGCGCTTCAAGCTTTTAAACAGTCAGTTGTCCTTAATCCCAAATATGCTGAGGGTTATTTAAACCTGGGAGCACTGTATCAGAAACTGGGAGAAAACGATGAAGCCCGAACGAACTTTGAACAATACCTTAAATTAAAACCTGACGCTCCTGAAAAAGAACAAATTCAAAAATGGTTGGTTCAAAGCAAAGCTGGATCCTAAATTATTTAATGCCTTTTAGCAAAATTCTGATCTTTTAAATAGAGGGGCCTTGCTTTTTGATTGTGTTTAAATTAAGATTAAACTCAGGTTAATCAAATGGGTTTAATCTTAATTGACTGCTTCTGGAGGCTTTAATATGACGGCAATTTCTTCTGTAGTTGATCGCATTTTTCAGAGTTATGATCGCAATGGCGATAATCATATTTCCGTTCGTCCAGGGCAAGGCTTTGAAGGCAGTCATGTACAAACCGATCGGCAAAGCAGCTTTGATCGTGACATTATCACCGTAACTCGCTATTCTCATGACAGCTTGTTTAAAGCTGCTGATAAAGATGGTAATGGACTGGTGAGTCGCGCTGAATTAGCCAATGCGATTAAGTTTTTTGATGCCAATAATGACGGTAAGCTGACCAATTCTGGCCCCTTCTGGAATCGTAAAGGTGAAATGCGCAACTTCGAAAAGGCCTATCCTGAACGCGCTCAGATCCTCGAGCAGCATTTTATTCCTCATCCGCCTAAGCCACCGGTTGTTCTGCCGCCAACCTATCCTCATCAGCCTGGATTTCCTCCTCATAACCCACATTTTCCTCGTGCGGTCGCCAGCCATAGCGTAGGCGTGAACATCGGTTAATTTAATCCTTTTCTAAATAATAAACCCGGCCTGAGCCGGGTTTATTATTTTTTGCAAATCTCACATAGATAATCATTTGTAAGCCTTTTAAAAATGCTTCAAGCCTAATCGTTGAAAGCCTTTTATGCTCTTTTTTTGAGGTTTTTTTCTGGCGCATCACAATCTCAGCGTGAGCCCGCTCACAGTAGTTTTGTGATTATTTACTTTTTAGTAAAAATTTTGGTTAAGAAGGCTTGCAAAAGTGAACTTTACTGATTTGTAATGGTCATATGAACAAGCAGCAGACAAAGCTGCAACTCAACTAAGCGGCTCAATTAAAAGGAGAATGTGATGATGACTAAGATGCTTACTCGTTCGGTTTTAATGACAACTCTCAGCCTGACTGTTTTGGCTGGCTGTGGGACCCCTAACAATCTGTCTTCGCCTCAGCCTAGTTCCACTGTTTCTGCTCAGCCCTCGGGACAACCCTCTAACCAGCCTTCTACTCAACCTAGTTCTCAACCTTCTACACAGCCTAGCGCTAATCCTTCTACTCAGCCCTCTGGTGAGCCCTCTACTGATCCCAATGACTCTACGCCAAGTGCTGGACCCAGTGATGTTTCTGTGGGTGAAAAGACAACTTTTAACGGCAAAGTCTATGATGACACCAACGCTCCACTAGATGGTGTCACGGTCAAAGCTAAATCCCTTAGCAGCAGTGTGAGCTACGAAGAAACAACGACAACTGCAGGCGGTGCTTATGCTTTTAACAATGCGCCAGCAGGCATTCAAATGGAGATTGTCGCAAGCAAAGATGGTTTTACCACCCGCCGGCGTGTTGAAGTTCTGAAGTCTAATAAAGACGGTAATCCTGATGCTAATCGCTATGATTTTGGAACGGATGGCCCAGCAACCACTACTTTTGGTGTGGAATATAACGGACTCAGCGATAAGCCTGAAATCATTGCAATTACGCCAGCTCGCAATGGTTCTGGCATTCAGCCTAACACCACATTTGTAATGAAATTTTCTGAACCGATGGATCGCGCTACCGTTATAAATAACTTCGGTGTTTACGGTGGGACAACTGAAACGCTGAGTGTAGATACCGTTGCGCCGACGATTATTCAAGGCTTTAGTGACGCCTTTGATGTTACGCCAGCCGCTAACTCACTGGTCTGGGATAAATCCGCCTTTACGGCCAGTTGGGGCGCAGATGATACGGAACTGACAATGACTTTTAAAGCTGAACAGCGCTTACCAACAGATAAAGAGTCTGACAAAGTGCCTGATTATCGGATCTCGATGCTGGTCCAAGACGGTCAGATCAAAGATAAAAACGGCACAACTCGAGCAGCTGCTGACGGGGGCTATTTTAAAACTACCGACGGTAACTTTGAAGGTAATTCTCGTTTTTCGATCCAGCGTGATCAGCTTGCCCCTGGCCTAGATTCGATTCAGGCTTTGACCGGTGAAAATGGCAACATCCTCGGTGACGAGATCAAGGTTGTCTACAGTGAACCAATGGTTTACTACATCGTACCGGGCCAGATTCGCGGCAATATGAACGGTGCAGACCCCACCAAAGATGCTTTAAGCCCTGCTAATTATTTTATCTCAGTCAATGGCGGTGTAGAACAGAGTCTGGCCGTACTGGGCGGCGTGGCTCAGTTTGATACTGAAGCGACTCATAAAACCGTTAATCTGCGCATGTTTGGTAATCTCTACAGCCCAGGTGATCAGATTAAGCTGCGTGTGGCAACAACGGTTGTAGATCCTGCTGGTAATAGCCTTGATTCTTCTCAGGATGATGAGTCTGTCAGTGCCAGCTAATTAAATGCTCTGATTATTCGCAAGTTTCTCATAGCCTGAATTGTGGTATCCAGCTTCCTGTTTTGCCCCCGTAAGGGGGCTTTTTTTTGACTTGATTTTGCTTCAAAAGATCTTTGATCGGCTGAAATCCAGTCATAATCTCATCTTGTTTTTCTTAAATTAATGTTCTTCATATCTTAAACTAGCCTTAAGTTCAGGTGCGTCAGTTCTCTCTTTGTCATCCCTATAATCAGATCATGAAACAGTTCGTAGGGAGTAATGGAAAAATGATGAATAAAGTAATTGCACTGCTCAAAGAAGAAGAAGGACAGAGCATGGTCGAATACGGGATCATCCTCGCTCTCATCTCCGTTGTAGCCATCGGCGTTGTCCAGGCTATCGGCAAAAAGCTCTCTAATGGCACTGATGGTGCCTTTGACAAAGTCAATATCGAACTACAGCGTGTTGGCAACTAGAAATAAACAAAGGAAGGAATGACTCTCATGATGAATAAAGTAATCTCATTGCTTAAAGAAGAAGAAGGCCAGAGCATGGTCGAGTACGGTATCATTCTCGCCCTGATTTCGGTTGTCGCAATCGGCGTCGTCCAGGCTATCGGTAAGAAGCTCTCTAATGGTTCTGACGGTGCTTTCGACAAAGTCAACGGCGCCCTGGATTCTGTTAAACAGTAATTAATCATGCAGCTGTGCCCGGCTCCCCTTGAGTCCGGGCCTTTTGCGTTTTTGCTAGTTGTAGCAAGCGTTTTGCAAGAGTGGAGAATGGTAAACTGACGACATGATGCACTCACCTGTAATCCTCTGGGCTCTTACCCTGGTTGGCCTAATTGCCACAGTGACCGATTTATGGCGCCAGAAAATCTATAATTGGCTCACTCTGCCAGCCATTTTGGTCGGTTTTGGGCTTAACCTCTTTTTTGCCGGTTTGCCTGGCTTGCTCGATAGTTTTTTAGGGTTTTTGCTGGCTGGTTTACTTTATCTGGTTTTAGGCCTGATGGGTGCGATGCGCGGCGGGGATATTAAGCTGGCTGCTGCTGTCGGTGCATTGATGGGTTGGAAATTGACGGTTTCAGCCTTATATTATGGCGCCATTTTAGGCGGCATATTTGCCCTCTTTTGGTCGTTGTATCACGGTACACTCTGGAAAACTCTATCGCGAGTCTGGCGCGTGCTTTATGCAACTGCTGCTCCTGGTATGCGCCCAGATGTTGAGCTACAAGCCAGTGATACCAAGCCCATGCCCTATGGGGTGGCGATCTCCTGGGGAGCGATTGTTGCTGCCTGGGGCTTGATGCCGCCGGTGCTTTAAAGATGTTCAGCCTTAAAACCCTAAAACGCAGCCTGCGACGTCTGGTCCGAGAAGAATCTGGTCAGGGACTGGTTGAGTTTGCTGTTGTGCTGCCGATTTTACTATTGTTAACCGTTGGCACGATTTTGCTGACGCTTTCTTATATTCAAAAAGCGAGAATGAACGGTCTGGCTTTTATGAGCGCGCGAGTTGCGGCTGTACGACGCTCTAACGTTGATGCTGCCAGCTATACCATTCAGCAGTATCGTCAGCGCACAGGACAAAACTGGCTTCAAGAAGTCAGTTCTCAACCCCAGCAGGCTGGGCCTGATCAAGTGGTGATCAGACTGCGTAAGCCTGGTGAAAGAGTGGATGTCTTTGCAAATTTAGTCAGTGGCCAGCCTAATCAGCAGCCGTTAGACCTGGTAGTGCAAATGCAACTGCCTAAAGAGTATTCTGAAAAGGGCTCCCTGCGTCCCCAGACCTATACCGAAGTCAATTATCAGTATCAACCCGTCGGGATTGGTGAACTGCTGGGTGGTTTAAAAGTGGGCTTGATCAAAACCGATCAGATGGCTGATAGCACTTCTGTAAGTATTGGTGAACGCAATCGCATGCTGAGTCTGGATCCGCCTGATGGCAATCTTAAAAAGTTTTACGCTGACCGCAACTGGGAAGACGCGCTTAAGCTGAATGATGAAGCGGCTGACGGGCAGTTTAAAAGTATGCAGACAACTTACAAAACCTTTGAGCTGATTGAAACCGGTGGCGATCTTTTAGCTAACTTACTTAAGTTGTTTACAGCTTTTGCAGGACCTTTAGTTGATATTATCGGCAATCTGGGGGCTGAAGCGATTGGGGTTTTTGAAGCTTCGATGAGCAAAGTTTCTGACGGAGTTGACAGCAATGTCCGCAACAGCTACCGCTAGAAGCAAATATTATTCTCAATTGAGGCGCCAGCAACGAGGGCAAGTGATTCCTTACGTCGCCTTTTTAATTCTGATTCTGACAGCTGCTGCGCTGGTTGTGTTTGATATTGGTTATCTGATTAACTCGCGCATTCAATCACAAAATGCAGCTGATGCGGCAGCGCTGTCTGCTGTGGCGGTCAAAATTAACAAACACCATATGGACACGCTGGTCCGGGCTGCGATGTCTCAAGAAGCGATTATTGCTCAAGCTGAGATTCGCGCCGCTCAGGCTGTCGCGCTGCAGGCCGTTTTAAAAGGCCAAAGTGGCTCACCAACTGTAATTGAACTGCCTGGTCCAGGGGCGGGCGCACCTGGTGCTGGACCCGTTATTCAGCCTGGTGTAGTTGATCTAAAAGAGCAAAAAGAAGCTTATCGCCAACATGCCAACAAAGCCTATAAACACGCTGTTAAATTACAGCGCGAACGACTGGCTTTAAAAGCCTGGTATCGCTGGCTTGAGCGCCAGGGCCCAACAGCAGTTCGTGAAGCTGCTCGCGTAGGTTATGCAGTTAATATGCAGGGCTATGATGACCTGAATGATGCCACTTTGCGACAGAATATCGAGTCTGTACTTGCCAATAATCAGGATTTAGTTGAAAACCAGTCTGGTTTGGCTAATGTAGGTGGCTTTGGCTATGGTGACGAAGGCGCGCGCGTCAGCGGGATGTTTGGCAAAAGCTTTGTGGAAATTCAAACTCGCATCAATGCCAGCGATG
>CAJYHH010000002.1 GCA_913773825.1 Candidatus Sericytochromatia bacterium
ATGACGGCTCCACCGTGGACCTTACCGCCAAAATTGACATCTGTGGGCTCAGCTAAAAATCGTAAGGTCAGCTCACGATTTGATTCGCGGTTAGAGGCCGCGGGATCAGATAGGTTTGTCATTTTAGTGATTCAGCTCCTGAGCTTAAGTTAAAGTTAATATGTGGTTTTAAGTAAGGTTTTAGATAGAGTAAGTCATAAGCTTAAAACAGTAAATGCCTGATTGTAACAGGATTTAGCTAAGCAAACGCTGATTATATTCAGACTTAAAAGCGCTTATGCTGGATCTAAAGCTTTAAAATTAATCAAAATATTTCATTTTTCCACGTCACTTTTGAGGTGATGACCCCGATAAACTTCTTAATCATATCTTAACGGAGCGTGTTTGCATGCAAGTCAATCAGCCTGTCCAGCCTACGGCACCAGCCGCAAAGGCCCAGCCAGCCCCTAAACCTGAGATTACCTCTACGCTGGAAAAAATCGGCGGCAAGATTCATGAAAACACTAAAGACGGCACTTTTATTGGCGACAATATGCTCATGACAGGTGCTGGCACAATTGTCGGCGGTGTTGCAGCGGGCTCCGCGCTAAAAAAAACCGCTGACGCGATTCCTGCCGTTAAAGAAGTCCTTAAAACCGTGTTTGTCGACAACGGTAAATTAGTCGGCTCCGCTGCTGCGCTGGCTACTTCTGCTCTGCTGGCAGAAGACGCTGTTGCCGCTTATAAAGAAGGCCATACCGGCCGCGCGATTGCAGAAGGCGCAGGCGCTGCAATCACTGGCCTGGGCGGCGTTGAGCTGACGGGCCGTCAGTTTAATATTCCGGTTCTAAACCGCGCTCTGTCGGGCCCGGTTGAAGCCACGGCTAATTTTATCGGCAAACACGGAGTGGGTGTGCTGGGTGGCGCAGTTGCGACCGGGGGTGCGGCTTTGGCAGTCTCAGGAGCCAAAGATCTCAAAGACGGTAACTATCTCAGCGCAGCCGGCAAACTCGGCGGCGGCGGCGTGATGGCCTTAGGTGGAGCTGAAATTGT
>CAJYHH010000003.1 GCA_913773825.1 Candidatus Sericytochromatia bacterium
CTCAGCCAATAGCCCAAAGCCAATCACCGTCAGGCTTATGCGCCTCATCACAGACGGGTATGACACAGACTCAGACCTCTATCTCTCGTTATGCTGCAGGGTACTTCAGTAATTTTAAATTCCTCAGAGGCACCCCTGTGCAAGTCATTTCTCCGCTATCTAAGCGTGGCGACAGCCGTATTGAGCAGCCCAAACCCTTTTTAAAATGGGTCGGCGGCAAACGCCAGCTTTTGCCGACTCTCAATCATTATTTACCCGCCAAATTTAATACTTATTATGAACCCTTTGTTGGCGCTGGCGCCCTGATGCTGTCTTTACAGCCCCGCCGAGCTGTGATCAACGATCTCAATCAAGAGCTGATCGCCTGCTACCGCGTTATTCAAAAACACCCTGATGAGCTGATCACTCAACTGCGCAATCATCAGAACACGCCAGATTATTTTTATGAGATTCGCGGTCTGGATCGCAAACCAGAAGTCTTTGCCCAGCTCAACGAGGTTCAGCGCGCCTCACGGATGATCTTTTTAAACAAAACCTGTTACAACGGCCTTTATCGCGTTAACCGCAAAGGTGAATTTAATGCTCCTTTTGGCCGCTACCGTAATCCCTGCATCGTTGACGAAGCGGGCATCCGCGCTGTAAATCGTTTTTTAAACCACAGACCCGTTAAAATTCTCAACACCGATTTTGAGCTGGCCGTTGCGGGTGCACGAGCAGGTGACTTTGTCTATTTTGATCCACCCTATGATCCGGTCTCAACCTCCGCCTCTTTTACGGCTTATCAGCAGAATGGCTTTGGCCCTAACGAACAACGTCGTCTGGCCCGAGTGGTTCACGATCTGACACGCCGAGGCTGTCGCGTGATGTTAAGTAATTCTTCTACTGATTTTATTCGTTCACTCTATAAAGACCTGCGCGTGCTGCGGGTCGGCGCCACCCGCCGAATCAACTCTGTGGCCTCACGTCGTGGTGAAATTGATGAGTTACTCGTTATGAACTATCATCCTGAAACCGGGCAGTTAGTTGATCTCTAGAGAGAGCTTAGTTGCCCAGTTGTGCGAGGTGAGAGAACAGCAAAGCTGACTGATTTAGGGCTGCTGGCCAGTTTTTAGCAGCTGTTTAGGTAAAGAATTTCTCTGTAGAGTTCTTCGCCTAAACCGCCTGTCATGCTCCTGACAGTATAAAGTGACCTAAACCCATAGGCTTCGCCTGTCCCCAAACATGTCTGCATGCTAGAATGGCTCCCATGAGAAACCCGCTTATGGCGTCCCTACTGGTTCTGTTGCTGGCTGCACAGGCACAGGGATGTGAAGACCAGATCCTCGATCAGAATTTGCTGCAGCCGGCTATGCGTCAGTATTTTAACAAGCTCCGCCGCGTCCGCTGGGAAGGCATCCAGCCCTTTGACCGTCTCGAAGATGAGCGCATTTATATGAGCCCTGACTTTGATACACTCAGTGCCGAAAAAAAGCGTCATCTGCTCAGTTTGTTATTACTTAACTATGGCGAATACAAGCCTCTGCTTCAGCTGCTGCCAACAGCTTATGTTGAGCGTCTGGCACGTACTCAGGGCGCGATGTCACCCTATGAGGTCTATACAGCTGACGGCCGTTTGATTTCAATGCCCTATAACGGTTGTAACCGCATGACGGCACTAACTGAACAAGAGCGCACGCGCCTGAGTTTTTTAGGCTTTCGCAAAACGCGCCAGCAGCGTTATCCGATGTCCCGTTGGCAGCAAGAACAAGTTAAAAAAGCCTTTTGGCAGGCTGTTGGGTATCAGCAAGCCAATCAATACTGGATTTCATGGGTCCCTGAAACCGGTCGTTTTGAAATCGATGTTCCCTCCCTTAATCATCATCGCAGGCTTAATCCCTTCTGGAAAAACGCCCCAGATTATTATCGCTACCAGGTTGTGGACCGCAGCCGACCGCTTTATACCCGCCATCACGATCGTCTGAGTATGGTGAGATGACAGATTTACACACGCTTGAATACCGCAAAGTGGGCGAACAAGGCCCTGCTTTAATCTGCTTACACGGCTTATACGGCTATGGCCGCAACTGGAATAGCCTGGCACGTCAGCTGTCAAAAAACTATCAGGTCTTTTTGCCCGATCTGCGCAATCACGGTAAGTCCTTTCATGATTCCGACTGGACCTATCCCGCCATGGCCAAAGACATTGCTGATCTAGCCGAACAACTGGGCTTAAGCAGCTTTTCACTACTTGGGCATTCAATGGGTGGTAAAGTGTCGATGCAATATGCTCTGGATTATGGCCAGCACAGTCTTGAGCGTCTGATCATTGTGGATATTGCCCCACGTGACTATAACCCGGCTTATCACCAGGGTATTCTGACGGCTTTACAAGCGCTGAATCTGAGCAGCCTGGAATCCCGTGAGCAGGCGGATCAACAATTACAAAGCCAGATTTCTGAAGCAGGTGTACGCAGTTTTCTGCTTAGCAATTTACTTAAGACCGAACAAGGCTGGGAATGGCAGTTTAATCTGCCTGTTCTGCATGACGGCCTGACAAATGTTACGGCAAACATCGAAACCCGTTCAGCCCCCTTTGACAGCTGCCCTGTACTCTTTTTAGCAGGCTCAGAATCTAATTATGTCCGCCGATCAGATTTAACTGAGATACAAACTTTATTCCCTGCAGCAGAGTTGGAGTGGATCCAAGGCGCTGGCCATTGGGTACATGTGGATCAACCTCAAGCGTTGCTAGAGCGGGTTCAAAACTTTTTACCCTAACAGCATTAGATAAAGCTTTATACTTATAAAACCAGAGTCGATCCTTAAACTTTTTTTACTGTTTAATTAGCCTTAATTTAGTCTTTTTGTTGTCATTCTGACGCAGTTACCAGAGATAATAAAACCATCAGACAACCCAAAGGACATTAGTCCCAGCAGCAAGGAGCATGGCATGCCGAACCTCAAACCTTTATCACACGCCGTTAATCAGATGTGGGATCTTCAGGCTACTCTCAACGTCTTGCGTTCAGATAAAAATGC
>CAJYHH010000004.1 GCA_913773825.1 Candidatus Sericytochromatia bacterium
CACGACCATCGCCCAGATCTTTAATCATGTTCTGGATTTGTCTTTTGCCCTGGGGCGTATTCGCCAGCGAAGCCACGGCCGCCAGGAAATAACAATCGCCAATTTCACCCTGGGTAATATTGTCAGGTCTGATACTGTCGATGCCTTTGGGAAAGATTTCAGGATGAATCGCAGGTGGGTAGCTGGCCATTGTAAAGCGGCCCATGGCTTCAGTGACACGTGAGTCACCCTGACCAGAGAGTTCTAAAAAACGCTCAAGATCCTGCCGGCTGATGCCGCGCTCATCATAGGTTTGCAGAGGGATCTTGTTGAGATACTGATTATCGGGCAGTTTGGGCAGCCATTTAGTATCTTCAGACAGGGCTTTAAAGTCGCTGATATGTTTATAAGCAGCGGTTAACGCAGCAGACTCTTCGCCTTTAAAAGCAGGATTACCTAAGGCTTTACCCAGTTCAGATTTTGACAGCAGTTGATCACCATTGGCATCAAGAGCCGCAAAATGAGTGTGTAAGGGAGCAATAGCTTTAAGGCTGCGCATTTCGTCACTGTTAAACACAAAGGCTGAACCTGGCAGTTTACCAGCCATCCGGCGATTAAGCAGCGCACGATCTGCTTCATCAAAGCCAGCAGCTTTGGCTTCTGTAGTTGAAAGAGAGCCATCACGATTAGTGTCCGTGCTGCGCAGCTCATCAACGGTTAACCCGTTACGGTTGCTGTCGAGTTTCTGTAGTGCACGGAAGGTAGACACTGTGATCGTCATGGTAAAAAAGCCTCTCACACAGAATAAATTGCAGACGTTAAATTAACTTAACGTTTTATTAATAAATTTATCCTGTGGTTAACCGTTTACATTGCTTCCTTAATGTTAATAAAAAGTGATAATAGATTTAATTTTTGGTTAAGAAAAACCAAAAAGATTCCAAAAAGATTTTCGATAGTATTTAAAGGCGACTTTTCGAAATCCCTCAAGAGATTGAAAATAAGCGTTATATAAGCGTTCGAAAAAAATTACAGCCTAATTAGCCGTAATAAGTGCTTGAAATTCCAGCTTCAGACTGTCAGGATCAAGGGCAGGATACGCTCGTCACTGAGGCAGACCGGCTATTTAATGTTCATCATGTTAGAATGGTTTGGAACTTGCAACAGTATACGAGGTGATCATCATGACCCGTTGGGAGTACAAAGTCACACAAGTCCAGTTTATGCTCAATCCCCCCTTCGACGCGAAAAAACCGAAAAACGCCGAAGCAATGGATATCTTTCAAAAACTGGGCCAGCACGGCTGGGAGCTGATTCAGGCTCAACCAAACCAGACGGGCCTGACAACATGCTTCTGGAAGCGCGAGATCAAAGGAAAGGTCGATGAGTGGACCACCTAAGTCCAGCTCCCGGGCTTTAAAAGCTCCGGGCCAGGTCCCGGTGCAACGCTCGCTTATTTATGAACGTCATATCTGCTTCTTTTTTAGGCCGTTACGGCCTTCCGGCTCTGCTGCTGCTCTGTGCCTGCGGCAGCGAGCCCGCTGCCACAACGCCAAGTCCTGATAGCAGCGCAAGCCCAGCGCCAACAACGAGTTCAGCCCTTACGGCTTTGGCTCAAGGTCAAATTGATGTTTCGGGTTGCTGGCGTCCAGCGTCAGCCAGCGGCAACGCAACAGGTGGCTCCTTTACCTTTAATCGCGTCGGGCCAGCTGATTATGTCTTTAGCACGACGCCTAACCGCACCAAGCTGGTTTTTAAAGCTGATCGCAGTTTTGAAGAAGTCAATTTTGACGATAAAAAGCCGTTTTTTCCCAAAGGCTATGTTCATTCCAGTGGCAGCATCAGCGAAGATGGAAACACCATTAGCCGTACCATTTCAGGAGATTCACAGCCCCAGACACTTAGACGCTGTGAGTTAGTCGGCGAACGCGTGTTTGTGCCCGTTACAGAACCTACTCGCAATCCCAATCCTGTTCAGACACCCACTGCCGAAGCGACTTATACGCCCCTTAGGCCTGGTGAAACCCCAACACGTCCTCAACCTAGCCCAACATCCAGCCCAGAACCGGAGCCAGAAACCCCATGAACGCCGCTAAAACACTTAAGCTGACAGCATTTTCATTTCTGAGTGCTTTTAGCCTCTTACTGCTTCAGCCTGTTTTAGCTGCTCCGCTGGTTGAGTTAACGCCAGAAGCCAAACAAAACACCTCCGGGGCTTTTAAAGAACTTAAGCAAATCGAAAAAATTCTTTCTGATGTGGCTAAACTTCGTGATTTACCCGTTAAGCGCCCGATTCAAATTGGTGTGCTTGACCGCAGTCAGCTTGAAAAAACGCTGGCAAAACAGATCAACGAAGAAATTCCTGCAAATAAAATCAAGGGTGAAACAGCGCTTTATCGCCAGCTGGGAATGTTACCCAAAGACTTTAATTATCAGAAATTTATGGTCGATCTTTACACCGAGCAGATTGGTGGATTTTATGATCCCAAAACCCGCGAACTGAACCTGATTAAAGGTACCCCCCTGACAGGCCTGGATCAGCAGATGTTAATTGCTCATGAGCTGACTCACGCCCTGCAAGATCAGCATTATGAACTCCAGAAATATCTTTCCCAGGGCAGTGAAAATGACGATCAGAATCTGGCTCGGACATCTTTAATCGAAGGTGACGCCACTGTGACCGCTATGGAATATATTCAGCAACGTGCTGAGAACAAACCGGTTCAAGGTCTGTTTGAAATGCTAGGCTCTGTTGTAAACTCAGCGCGTCAGATGCAGAGTTTTGAAAAATTCCGTTCAGCGCCTAAATTTATTCAGGAATCTCTGACTTTCCCTTATGATCAGGGCTCTCAGTTTGTAAACGCTTTCCGTCAGGACGGGTGGTCCTGGAGCGATATCAAGCTGCTTTACACCAATCCACCCAATGCCACTGAGCATATTTTGCATCCCAGCACTTATCTTGAAGGCCAGGCACCGCAGCCCGTCAACTTTAGTCTAAAAAATTATTTTAAAGGCTCAACCGTTTTAACGGGCAGCGTTTGGGGTGAACTTAGCTATCGCCAGTATCTGGCTCATCATCTGGATTGGCGAGAAGCCAAAGACGCGGCTCAAGGCTGGCAAGGCGACCGTTATGAAGTGCTGGAAACCCCACAGGGCAAAGTCTATGGATTCTTTTCTCGCTGGGACAACCCCGAAGAAGCCAAGGCTTTTTTCAGCGCCTGGCGAAAAAGCCTGAGCAAACGAGAATATTCAGCCTCTGGCATGACAGCCACTGGCGGACAGATTCGCAGCAAAGACAACCATATCCTCTGGGCTGAGCAAAAAGGCGCAAGTGTAGCGATTATTGAAAATCTCTCTTTTGCCCATAGCAGCTCACTGGCAGCAATTGCCAAAGCCTGGCAGGCCGAAGCAAGCAAAGCGGCCACTCCCGGCAAACCCTTACCCAGACCCTAACAAGGCTATGGACTGTGGACCACAGGCTCTGAAATAAAAAGCGAGCCTGCATTTACAAACACACAGCCGTAAATCTCTGGTGGTTATATTCCTAAAATCTTCAAAGGGATATTTCTCATCCGCACTGGCTCTTCATAACCCTCACAGCCTAAAGCCCTTATCATCTAATTCTGCCTTTGCATTAAATTCTGCTTAAAACCTGACTAATATCTTTTCTATGCATACCATTAACATTTGGCGTCAAGATCGGTAAACTAGTAATACTAGGATTCTGAGTCTACGTCCTGGCCGTTTACTGAATCAGCTTCACAAGAAGTCTCTGAAGCAGTCACCAAGCGTATTGAAGCCCGATCATGGTTCGATCTCTGATCATTTGAATACTTCGCTCAGCCAGTGTTATACTGCTTTGAATGCAAGCGATTTAACGCCACATGCATGGCAGGATAGTCACCAAGGCGCTTTCTCAGGCCGCCTAGTCCACACTCTCCTTATTTATATACAAGGCACTATCCCAGCAATAGGCCGCTTAACATTCGCTGGAAGAAAGGAACACTTTATATGAGCGTCGTCTCAATGAAACAACTTCTAGAGGCAGGGGTGCACTTCGGTCACCAGACCCGCCGCTGGAATCCCAAAATGAAAAAGTTCATCTTTGATGAGCGCAATGGCATCTACATCATCGATCTTCAGAAAACCATGCACCAGCTTGACTCGGTGTATGAAGAAGTTCGTCAGCGCTCTGAGCGCGGTCAGGTTATTCTGTTTGTCGGCACCAAAAAGCAGGCTAAAGAATCAATCGCCGAAGAAGCAGAACGCTGCAATATGCCCCACATCAGCCATCGCTGGCTGGGTGGTATGCTCACCAACTTCTCCACCATTCAGAAACGAGTCAACTACCTGAAAGACCTGCAGCGTCAGGAATCTGATGGTGAGTTTGAGCGTCGTACGAAAAAAGAAGCACTGAACCTGCGCAAAAAGATGGAAAAACTCTATCGCGTACTCGGTGGCATCATGGAAATGCGTAAGCTTCCCGATGCAATCTACATCGTCGATCCCAAAAAGGAATATATCGCCGTTGAAGAAGCTCGCAAGCTGAACATCCCCATCGTCGGTATCGTCGACACCAACTGCGATCCAGATCTGATTGATTACCCAATCCCGGCTAACGACGACGCCATTAAAGCTGTTCGTCTGATCTCTTCTCTGATGGCTGATGCTATCATCGAAGGCCGCAGCCAGGCTAAAGATGCTGAAGAAGCTATGCTGGCCCGCGCTGCTGCTGAAGCTGCTGGCCCCGCTGCTGAGCAGGTTGAAGAAGCTGCTCCGGCTGCTGAAGCTCAGGAAGTGGCTGCTGAAGCCTCTGACAGCCAAGCTGAAGCCCCTGTAGAAGAAGCTCTCGCCAGCGACGTCGAAGCTGACGCTGCTGTAGCTAGCCAGGTTTAAGAAGATTTTTGGAGCAAGTTAAATGAGTATTACTGCAGAAATGGTCAAGACCCTGCGCGACAAAACCGGGGTCGGCATGATGGAATGCAAAAAAGCCCTTCAGGAAACTGATGGCGATCTGGAAAAAGCTCAGGACTTCCTGCGCAAAAAAGGTCTGGCTGATGCGTCTAAACGCAGCGGCCGCACCACCAGCGAAGGCATCATCGAAACTTACATCCACGTTGGCAGCCAGATCGGCGTTATGGTTGAGCTCAACAGCGAAACCGACTTCGTGGCTCGTAACGATCAGTTCAAAGCTCTGGCTCGCGACATCGCGATGCATATCGCTGCCAGCGCTCCGCTGTACGTATCGAAGGAAGAAGTTCCTGCTGAGCAGATCGAGAAGGAAAAAGAAATCCTGCTCGCTCAGCCCGATATGGCCAGCAAGCCCGAAGCCGTTCGTGAAAAGATCATCGTCGGCCGGATCGAGAAATTCTATGAATCCGTCTGTCTGATGAATCAGCCCTTCATCAAAGATCCGAACCAGAAGGTTGAAGAAATCGTTAAAACCGCGATTTCCACCATCGGTGAGAACATCCAGGTGCGCCGCTTTGTGCGCTTCTCGGTCGGCGAAGAAGTCTGATCATGGACTTTGCCGCCTCAGCCCCGGCAAATAATCTGG
>CAJYHH010000005.1 GCA_913773825.1 Candidatus Sericytochromatia bacterium
TGTGAAACAAGATTTTCTAAGCTCTGGCCGGCATCGGGCAAAAACAGCAGCATCTCACTCTGTTCATCTTTACCATAGGGCAGCGCCATCGCCTGAAACTTACCTTCGGTGCTGTGCACATAGCGGAACTTGTCGCCACGCGCCATCATCGGATGTTCTTTGCTCGTGCCGTCCGCTTTATGAAAAGTCATCGGTTTGGTGTCGGCTTCTTTAAACGGATCACTCCAGTCGCCTTTAAAGTAAATCGCGTTCATCAAAATCATAATGGTCAGTGGATCAATTTGTGCAACGACCTGGGGAATTTTGCCGCGGGTATTGTCAGAGGCCCATTTGTTAATAGTTGAAACCGCTGCAGGGGTACCAAAGTCTAAAGCTGTCAGCTGGGCATGATAAAAACTGAGATTATCTTTCAGAAAATCAGGTTTAAACGTAATCCCCTGTTTACCCCACAGCGCGTTAGCAATTAAAATCTCCACGCCAGAGCCAGGATTGGCTAAGCGTTTACGCAGCGTCAGATTCCCTTGATTCAGCTCAGACAGGCTTAAACCTTCAAGCTGCATGGCTTTTGCCATTTCAGCCTGGGTTTCGCCACTTGCGCCGTTATAAAGCATGCTCAAGGCAATACTCAGACTCAGAGGCGACATAAAGTGATTGGCCCGCGGCTGTTGAGAATACAGATCTTGAAACATCTTCAGCGCAAAGCGGGTTTGGGCTTCGGTCAGATTGCCTGAGCGCAGGCTATTAAGCTCAGCATCACTTGGGGCAGAGAGAGTGGTCAGGCCACCATTATTATTTGAGTTATTGGCAGGTGGATTGCCGGAGCCGCCCGGTCCGGGCTGAATGCTGGCCTGGCAGGCCGTGATCTGGGTAAGGGTAAGCGCTGCAGCAAGCAGCCGAGTCAGATTTTTCATATCAAAGCTCCTAAAAAATGTTGAGAGCAGGCACGCATCTGTATCCTAACAGACCCTACTCACTTAATCGAGACGGCATAGTCAATCGACTTGTTCGATAACTGATTTGTGAGTCAGCAGCTTAGTCCCAGGCTTCTCCCAAAAAATCGTCCAGTGCTCCGACCCTAGCGCGAAGCGTTTGGTGGGGGGGATGAAGGACGATAGCGCCGCGACGGCTCTCACTCTCTTTGTTGCTGCTCAAGGTATTGCTTGATCACCGAAAGCGGAGCACCGCCACAGGTAAGAATACAATAAGAACGGCTCCAAAAAACGGGTTTGAAATAGACTTGCGCCAGATCAGTGGAAAATTCCTTGCGAATCAGGCGCGAGGAAACGGTTTTGAGATTGTTGACAAACTTACTGGGTTCCACTTTCGGATTGAGCGAAACCAGCAGGTGAACATGGTCGCGTTCGCCATTGAACTCCAGAAGTTCACAATCCCATTGTTGACACAGCCTCTCAAAGATGGCCTGCAAGCGCTTGAGGATGACGTTGGAAATACAGCGCTTGCGATACTTTGTAACGAGAACTAAATGATAATTTAAGTTATAAACGCAGTGGTAAAGCGCTTTTAGATCTTGAGATGTGCTCATAACTAAATTATCCTATAAAGATGCCATCCCACAGCAAGAGGCCTTCCAAACCCCAACGCCGCGTGACCTATCGCCTGTATCCAAACCGCGAGCAGGACATCAAATTACTTGAAATCCGGCGTTTGCATCAGCAGTTGTACAATGCCTGTCTTGAAGAACGCCTACAGACTTACCGTAAGCAGGGACTCTCCCGTTCCTTCTCTGACCAGTGCAAAGCCCTTACTGAGCTTCGGGCGGAACTCCCCGAGTATGACGCCCTCAACGCCCAATCCTGCCAAGTGACCCTCAAGCGCGTCGATGGAGCCTATGCCGGCTTTTTTCGCTGACTCAAAGACCCCACTTGCAAAAACCCAGGCTTTCCCCGTTTCAAGTCCCTCAAACGCTATTTTGGCTGGGGATACAAAAGCCATGGGGATGGCTGGAAACTCTTTGCTGATGCCAAACATGGCCATCTGCGCCTTTCGGTTATGGGGATGATTCGGATGCGCGGAGAAGCCCGGACCCTGGGAGCCCCCAGAACGCTGGAGATCCTGCACAAGCAGGGCAAATAGCATGCCTCGGTCGCCATGGATTGCCAGCCCGTCAGAGAAAGCGGCCAGCAAGCTACCGGAATCGATTGGGGCGTGGAGACCTTTGCCACCCTGGCCAAAGATGATGAGAGCTTTGAAGCCATCGCCAATGAACGGCATTTGCAAGCTCATTTACCTCAGTTGGCTCATCTCCAGCGGAACCTGGCTCGAAA
>CAJYHH010000006.1 GCA_913773825.1 Candidatus Sericytochromatia bacterium
GTAACCCCGAAAGCGGGGGGGTGTACACGGTTCTTAACAGAACTTTAGCCTCTCACCCCAGTCAAAATTTTACCCTTGACATCCACTCAAAAACCTCTCAAACATTCAACCATCAGGCTCTTTTTACCCTCACATTTTGCTCACTCACCTTTACCCCCTTTGGTGAAATTCATCACCAGATGACAAGCACCTCCAAAAACGCGGTTGAGGATCGAAAACCACCCCCGGATGTATCAAACCCATCCCCAAATGGGAATTTCACCGCCGGTCACCCACCGAAGAGACGACCGGCCGTTTGTCTCTTCCACATCGTCGTTATGACACGTATCGCCCCATGTGGGTGCTACCCCAACCATCAGTCAGTGTCGTTCCCTCAAAAATCCACCCGAGGGCAACATCATCCGGATGTTTTGTGCCATAAACGGTTGATCGCAATCGGTTTTTTATCCCAACCCTATATCATTTATGGGAGTTGATTCCACGTTGTGGGTGGGTCATGTTTGGCTTTCCATTTGCGGGGATTATTGGCGATATCAAAACGAATGCGGTTGATATGGCTAATGTCGCGCACAATCCGGTCATGATAATTGGCTTGCCAGACCTTTGGGCCTGGACGAGTCAGGTAAATCAGCTGTCTGAAATTGTTTTTTAGAGGCTGAAGAAGCATCTGGCTCACAAATCCAGACAATCCCGTAAATATGATCGGGCATGACAACAAAGGCATCTAGTTTAATTTCAGCTCTGAGTTGAGCAGATAGATTGTTGCGAAACTCTTCATCCTAAACAATCTGGCCTAAAGCGTTTCGATGCATCTTGCCACGAATCATCTCACCAAAGATTTTCTGACCTCGATGAGTAAAGACGGTCAAAAAATATGCTCCTGCATCAGTGTCGTCGTAACCCTTGCGATGACACTGATGCAATTCGATCTTTACCAAGGTATTTTTCTGATTCAGGCATTACATTATTTGTCCTGAGTCTGATTTTGGTTAAAACTCGATTTTGGGGTTTATTTTAACATCTAAATCAGAAATGTCTGCAAAACTTTCTCTGAATTATTTAAAAACCATAGAAATAACTTGAGAATAAGCTTCAAAATCTGGACTTTACTTAAACAAATCAGCAAAAATAAGCTGTCTGAATGCCAAGTTTTATAAGAGTGCTAAGAATGTGAGGTGCCAATCATGAGCCAGACCCAACAGAAGACGCAAGCGCAGCAGCACCAGAGCCAATCAACATCCCAAGCTGGGGTTCAGACAAAGACAAACATCCTGACTGCCAGTTGTCAGTGTGGGCAGGTTGTTGTTCAGGTTGCCGGTGAGCCACTTTCTACGGCCAATTGTTATTGTGATGACTGCCAGGCAGCAGCTCGTCAGATTGAATCTCGACCTGGAGCTTATGCTGTAACCGAGCCCGATGGGGGTACCGGTTATTCCCTTTATCTGAAGCAGCGTGTGCGCTGTGTTAAAGGTGAAAATAAGCTCGAAGCTTTTAAACTTAAGCCCGACTCACCGACGAACCGTATGATTGCCAGCTGCTGTAACACACCCATGCTGCTGCAGTTCGATAATAATCTGCCCTGGGTCACGATGTATCGCTCGCGCTTTGGTTCTGAAGCCCGGCCGCTGGAGATGCGCATCTTTACCAAATATAAGCCCGCTCAGACTCAGTTATCTGACGACCTGACCAATTACACCACCTTTCCCTTCTGGTTACCGGTTTGGATGCCAGCTAAAATCATAAGCGCCATGCTTAAGGACAAACTCTTTGGGGGGCCATTTCCCTAAAACATGGCGCTAAATACACGGGTTTAGAAGCTAAACATTTCTTTGAGGCCTTCTTTGAGCCCTACGGGTTTACGTCCTAAAACAGCTTCAAGCTCTGAGGTTACAGTGGCTTCCTGCTCCTGGGCAATATCAGCTAAGAAGGCGCTAAGCAGCTGAATCACACCCTCTGGCAGGCCAGCTGCTTTTAGATTTGCCTGGTATTGCTCCTGACTGATAGCGGTATAGCTGACAGGCTCTCCAGCAAGCTCACTTAAGGCTGCTGCAACCTCAGCAAACGTCCAGGTCTGGCTGCCCGTAAACTGATAAATGCGATTCTGACAGTCGCCGCTTGCCAAAACATTTGCGATCGCCTCGCCCATTTCACGGCGTAGGGCAAAGGCAACTTTTCCGCCATCATCAGGCAGATGAACGCCTGTCTGAACAAACTGTTTCCCGACATAGCCCGGAATCACGTCCATATAGAGTGAGTTGCGGAACAAAACATATTGCAGGCCGCTGGCTCTGATATAGTCTTCAGTTTCAAAATGACGCAGCATCAGCTGATTGATCAACTGTTCGCGGTTTTGAAGCGAGCGACCTGTGTAGGCAATACATTTAACGCCTTTGGATTTAGCTGCGTCTACCACATTGTGATGTTGCTGTAAGCCATTTTCAGCCTGACCACCTGAAACCAGCAGGACTTTTTCAATACCCTGCATGGCGCGTTTCAGAGAATCCAGATCGTTATAGTCGCCTAGTCTGGCGTCTATACCCTGAGCTTTTAAGGCTTCTGCTTTTGATTCAGAGCGCGATAGGCCTGCAATCTGGCCAGCAGGCAGCAGTTTAAGTAATTGCTGAATGACCGCTGAACCAATTTGTCCACTTGCGCCAGTGACTAAAATCATCATGTTCTCCTTGAGATAAGGCGAAAAGCCTTTATGTTTATTGTTTTAGCTTAGCCAGACTCTAAAGAAAGTTAAATTCACAACTGTGCTTGATTCTTGCCTGATTGGGTCAGAATAAAACTCAAGTGATCAGCTCACTGTCTTTTTATGACTAAAATGAGCTATGCCTGATTTAGCTAAAAACCCACAAGTAGAGCTTGCTGAGCTCATTCAACGCTATGCGCCTGCAGATGGCCTGAATCAGGTCATGCCAGGGGTTGATTGCATAAAATTCTCAGCGCCTGATCCGCTAACCCGCCGTTATTGGCATGCGTCGCTGGGGATTGTGGCTCAGGGAATGAAAGACGTGGGCTTGGGCGAGGCTCTTTACCGTTTTGGTGATGCCCACTACATCGCCACACCCGTTGATTTGCCTGTCACCAGTCAGATTCATCAGGCTTCAGCTGTAGAACCTTATTTATGCCTGAGACTAGACTTTGATGCTCAGATTGTCAGTGAGCTGGCTGCTCAAATGCAGCTGGGCCAGCCTAGCCCAAGTGGGCATGCGATTTTTGTCAATCAAGCTTCTGACAGACTACTTGAAGCCGGCGTTCGCCTGCTTAGATTGCTGGAGCGACCACAAGATATACCCATTTTAAGCCCTCTGGTGATCAGAGAGATTTTTTATTATTTGCTGCAAGGGCCTGACGGAGCCGCAATCTTACAACTCGTACGGGCTGGTGGAAATCTTCATGCGATTTATGCGGCCCTTTATAATTTGCGCAGTCGACTGGATCAGGATCTGGATGTGGACTGGCTGGCCCATCATGCCCAAATGAGCCGCTCAGCTTTTTTTCGGCATTTTCGCACTGTGACCACCATGAGTCCGGTGCAGTATCAAAAGCGTCTGCGCCTGCTTGAAGCCCGAAGACTCATGCTTGAAGAGGGCGAAAATGCTGAAAGCTCAGCTTTTCGCGTGGGTTATCGCAGTGCCTCTCAGTTTAGCCGGGAATATTCCCGGCTATTTGGCAATGCGCCCTGGCGGGATACCCGTGATCTGCAAGTGCAACCTTAAACATTTAGATAGCTTAGATGCGCTGTGTAAAAAAGTGTCTAGTAGAATTTTTTAGATTAGTATAAAAAATTAGTTAAAAATATTGCTTTATTTAGTTCTAAACCTAGGTTTTATGCTTAAAGTTTTTTAGCATAAGCATATGAGGATCTAGATGTTCTAAGCAGCTGTCAGAATGATCAGGAGGAAAGCTTATGCTGAGATGTATTCTGCGCACAGATAAAACCAGCGATTTTGCGAGCCTGGTAGGTGGTTTTTTTCTGATATCAGGGATTTGGGGACTCTTTAGCGAACGGGTATTTATGGCCTTAAGTACAAACCTGCTGCATGCCAGTATTCATTTTGCCCTCGGGATATCAGGTTTGATCTTGAGTTATCAAAGACGGGCGCACGGCTATAGTTTGTTTGTTGGTGTGCTCTTGTTAACAGTCGGCTTAATGCGCTTTATGCCGCTGACCAGCCAGTTGATTGTTGATTTATTTAACCTCAGTGCTGCTGGTGCGATTCTTAATCTGGCTGTGGGTTCGGTTGCTTTAAGCCTGGGTTTAAGTGAACGGCGCATCGACGAAGAGGGTCACGTGATGCCACTTGATCCCCTGGCAGCCGTTCGCCATCTCAAAGAACAGCGTTTGACCCGCCGTCTGGTGCAGCGTCAGCGGCTTTAGGCGTAACTTTTAGGCTTAAGGGCTGAGCATCAAAAGCTGTTCAGATTATTCGCTGGCAGGATGCAGACGCGCAAAAGCGACTTCTGCATTAACCGCTTGAGCTACGGCATCAACATCAGTGGCTTGTAACAGGCCCTGCTGCTGCAAAATGAGCGCCTGGTCCAGGGCTGAACTTGTCAGGAACTGCCCTTGGAAGCGGGCTTCGTTGGGCTGGCTTTTGCTGACATTATTAATAAAGATGCCTTTGACGCGACCCGGAAACTCAGTGGCAATCTGGCGGTAGATTTCAGGATCTTTTTCGCCACTGTCACCAAACAACAGGAAACTGCGCTTAGGATAAGTACTGAGAATCCGACGCAGCCTGTCTACTTTATAGTTCTGCTGAGCAAAAGGGCTGTCATCTCCAACGCCAAAGCCCCATTTCTTCAGGTCAACCGCACCTTTGGGAAAACCGCGATAATCCATAAAGCGATAAATCGAGTCTGAAAGATTTATTGGGCTACCGGAGACATATTGCGTATCGCCGTCATTGATACCATCACCCGCCAGCTCTAAACGCTGGTAGAGAACTGCTGTGCCTGGAACAGGTTCAACTGTATAGGCATTGCTAAACAGCAAGCGGCGCAGAGACTTGAGTTTATTGGTGACATTGCTGATTTTAATCGTGTCGTCAATATCAGAAACAATCGCCAGGCCAGTATCCTGACTGCCTTGAATCACCACATTTTCGTTAACGACCGGCGCGCTGTAGTTCTGGCCAGGCGACAGGCTGGCACGCATACTGTGAATGCCAGGTGACAGCGGGCCGAATGCTTCAGCTGGTGTCTGAATCATGCCTTCTGCGTCACTGATCAGCGTCAGGGTTTTGCCATTGATCGTCATGTCGACTTTGACGCCGCCAACTTCTTTGACCGTCAGTGAGGTCAGGGCACGCCAGAAATTTAATAGGGTGGAATCCTGGGCGTTTTCAGGGCGCTGGGTTTCGGGCTTCATGACGCGGGCCCGGACATGTACCGTGCCTTCGTTGCCATAACTTCTAAATAAACGAATCTGAAGGACTTTGGGTTTGGCCAGCGTGTTGAGATTTGTCTGAGCCCGCAGCTGAGCTGGTAACTGAGCCATGGGAGCGCTACATGCACTTAAGCTGGCGCTAAAACTGGCAAGAGCTAATAAAGTCAGAGTGGATTTGCTAAAAGACTGAACCATTTTGGTGATGTGTTCCTCGTCGCCAGAATTTGGGTCGGGCTTAGACGATAAGCTAGATCAAAAACCCGCTATGCCCAATCTGAAGCCTATTAATTGAAAAGAGATCCAGGGCTCTAAAGCATGATTTAAGCTCCAGAATACTTCTTTTTTTAATTATAGGCAATCAACGCATTAAGCTTGCATTTAAAAAAGCTTGTGTTAAGCTAAACGTATCAGCCTAGTGGGCAGCTCGACAAAACCGTCTCTGAACTGAATTGATCATATTCATCACAGGAGTGTTTTGTTATGTCGCAGACTGTCTTCTCTCGTTCTCTGGTAGCCCTTGCTACCACTGCTCTGGCTCTCGCCAGCTGCCAATCCCCCGCCAATCTTCAGCCTCAGGTTCCGGCTCAAAATCCTGGTCAAGTCCAGGCCGCCAGCGCTGCTAGCGCATCTAATCTCAATAACCGCGTGCTGATTGGCTATCGCGGCTCTCTGACCCAAGACCGTATTCAGCAGCTGGAACGCGCTCATGGTCTGCGTCTGGTCCGCAACCTGCCCAAGCTCAGCATTGCCGTTTTCCAGGGTGCAAATGCCATGGCTGCTCAGGGTGTGCTGACTCGCGATCCTTCAATTGTCTTTGCTGGTCCTGACCAGTCTCCTCGCCGTATTGTCGGTGAACCCCAGTACGTCAACGCAACTCGCCGTAATGGTGGCGACCCGCTTAAAGATCAGCAGTGGAGCTTAAAAGCTGTTGATGCTGAAAAAGCCTGGCCGCTGAGCACGGGTGCCAATGTCATCGCTGCAGTTGTTGATACAGGTGTTGACCT
>CAJYHH010000007.1 GCA_913773825.1 Candidatus Sericytochromatia bacterium
CCCAACGCTGGCTCACCCCTGGCGCTCAAGCCTTACGCGAAGCCCAAAAGCAGATAAATATTCAGATTCTGGAAAACAGACTAAAAAGCACCAGTAGCTAAGAGCAGAAAAACGAGCAACCAGCCACTGGCTACTAGCTCCCTTTCACCTGCCGCATAATCTCACTGGCCATCCGGTCTAAAGGCATAATGCGATCAGCTAAGCCAGCTTCAATCACCGCGCGCGGCATACCATAGACCACACAGCTTGAAACGTGTTCAGCCAGACAACAGCCGCCAGCAGCGCGCAGACGGCGCACGCCTTCTAGGCCATCACTGCCCATGCCCGTCAGAATCACGGCCAGCGCCTGGTTACCAAACGCTTCACAGGCTGAGGTCAGGGCGAGATCAACAGAAGGGCTATTGTGCTCAGCTTTATGATAAAGGGTCACAGCTCCTGAACGCTGAAGAGCGACTTGCTGATTGCCTGGCACCACCAGCACCTGGCCAGGCTGGAGGGTATCTAAGGGCCGGGCTTCGCGGACTTTTAAAGCTGAGAGCACATCCAGACGCTCAGCTAAAGAAGCTGTCCAGGTTCCAGGCAAATGCTGGACAACCAGAATGGGCGAAGGAAAATCTTCAGGTAATTTAGACAACACTTCTGCCAAAGCCTGAGGGCCGCCGGTAGAAGCGCCAATTAAGACTAAGCGAGTGCGACCGGTACGTTGCTGGGTGGCTGGAGCAATAACACTCGGACGCATAAGCTGAGTCTGGCGGCCCAAGGGCAGCAAGAGCTTAATTTTTTGCATGAGACGATTTTGCCAGTTTTCGCTATTTAGCGTGACAATATCAAAAGCACCCCAATTTAATGCAGCCTGCAGCATGGCTTGTTCAGCCAATACACTTGGGTCATGAATAAACAGCAGCGGCGGGCCGCCTTTTTGCAGCAGGGCCTGACGCAGGCTTTCGGATTCAGAAGAGATTAAAACATCCGTCCCAACCAGCACGACCCGAGGTTTAAGGCGTTTTAAAGAAATCGGCAAAGAGCTGCTGTCCAGACAAGGATGCAGAGCCAGATTGGGCTCTTGTCTGAATAACTGCAGCAGATCAGTTGCAAGAGCAGGACGCTGGCCAAGATAGAGCAAAGCCTCACTCATTTAGGCTGCCACCAGTGATAGATCTGCTCAATTAAAACCTGTTTGATTTTAGCGATATCCAGCGCTTCACCTTTAAGCTGCTGCAAAGAGCGCATCAGCACGGCGTCAAAGCCACAAGGGCGGATATTCTGGGTTAAAGCCAGATCGTTGTTAATATTAAGCGCTAAGCCATGCCAGGTCACCCAACGGCGCACAGCAATGCCAATTGAGGCCACTTTAAAACCCTGAATCCAGACCCCCGTATTGCGCGAGTCACGTTCAGCTGTAAAGCCAAATTCAGCCAGAGTATTAATCAACACCTGCTCAAGTCCATTTAAAAAGCCGCGCAGATCACGTCGCTGATCTGTAAGCAAAAAGATCGGATAAACCACTAACTGACCGGGCTCATGAAACGTAATATCCCCACCACGCTCAATTGCAATCACGGGCACATCACCTGGATCCAGTAAATTTTCAGGCTGAAAGCGCCGACCAAGTGTATAGACCGGCGGATGCTCTGTTAGCAGCAATTGATCCGGAATCTGGCCCGCAGCGCGCTGTTCAAGCGTCGACTTTTGCAGGGCCCAGATCTCAGAATAAGGCTGCAGCCCGAGGTCCTGGATCTCCAGCATAAAGGCTCCTTGCTGGGTTATGCGATACCTTTCAG
>CAJYHH010000008.1 GCA_913773825.1 Candidatus Sericytochromatia bacterium
AGACGTGTTTGCCGATTTGAGCGCCCCAGAGCCTGAGCCAGGCGCTATAACAGCCGGGCATAATCCGCAAAAGACCCTCTAAAAAAGGGCAGGCATAATACATGACCTGAAACTGATGGCTTCCCCACCAGGGATCGTATTCGGGCTTGCTTAAATCAAAACGCCCTTCACGTAGCGGTTTAAACAGATTCAGGAGTCTGAACATCATAACCGGATAGAGATAGAG
This sequence comes from Candidatus Sericytochromatia bacterium, assembly GCA_913773825.1. Taxonomy (GTDB): domain Bacteria; phylum Cyanobacteriota; class Sericytochromatia; order UBA7694; family UBA7694; genus CAJYHH01. The sequence goes on from CAJYHH010000008.1 coordinate 227, forward strand.
CACAAATAAAGGTGGAAGCAGCAAAGTAGGATGGGGATAGCGAATCAGCAGATAAACAGAGGCTAAAAACAAACCAGCGATACTGACTGGAAACAGAGCCATAATGCGAGAAAGTAGGGTCATGGCTGATGCTCTTGAGAGCTGCGGGCTTTAGCAAAGGGATTAAGCAAAAGCTGTAAATTGCTCAGGCGTGGATTGACGCCAAGACGTTCAGGATATGCGCTTGAGGCCAGATAAGTGCCATGGAAGCGGTCAAACAGGTTCCAGGTGGCGCCGTAATTATAATTAAGCCGGCTTGAATGATGCCAGGCATGATCCATCGGCGTCATAATCCCCAGGCGTGAAAGCGGCTGCTGCAGTTTGGGATGTTGTTGCAGGCTATTAGAGTGTTTCCAGAGATCGAGACTGGCCGTCAGGGCCATGCCAAATACAAAGCCGGCGTTGAGGTCTGTCAGGTATAAAAACAGGCCGTTGACCCAGAGATAGACAAAAAAGAAACTGGTCCAAAGGGTGTTGCGGGAAGTGGCAAAGACGTCCATATGCGAGACCGTATGATGCACCAGATGAACCGGAAAAGCTTTGCGTGTGTGCATAATCCGGTGATTCCAGTAATAGAGATAATCAACAAATATAAAATTAAGCAAAAAGCCTGTGAGCCAGTTAAGCTGCAGCAAACCTTGTCCTTGGGGCCAGATCAGCTTAAGCAGAATAAAAAACAGCGCATAGCGCAGTAGCGGAATCAGGGTGCCCTGAATCGTCAGATTGGCGACATCGAGTAACCATTCAAAGCGAGACTTTGTTTTTAAACGCTGGCGGGCTTCATGACTCAGCAAGAGCAGAGCAAATAAGACCCCAAAGACAATCGCTTCGATCATCTTAAAACGTCCCAGTAATAGCCTGAAAACTTGTCACACTGAGCTTGTCGAAGTGTGGAGATGAGTTGTAAGACAAGAGTTAGAGGACGCATCTTTCATCCTTCGACAGGCTCAGGATGACAAATAAAGAGTGGCAGAGGTTTAACTGCTGGAAAATATCTGCTCTAGATCTGTAAAACGGCTCCACAAGCTAAATCCAGAACTCAAAGTCTTTTTTTTGGTAGCTGAGTTTGCGCGGGTCTTCACCCCGGGCAATGGCTTCGCGCAAAGACTCGATGTAGATGTGCACAATATCTGCGCTGGAATGACTAAAGCGCTGGCCATATTTAGAAATGACTTCCATCTGGGTATCAAGCACTTCAATGTCCTGATCAATGACGCTTTGGCCCTGGAATTTAACAATTGGGCCAGCAAAAGGATTAAAAATCCCAAAGCGATAGGTCAGGTCTGTGTAGACATAGCTGAGTTTGTCGTTTACCGGCGTGACATGAGAGCTGATGTAAAAAGATTTAGTGGCGCTAAACAGATACTCCACGCTGGTGACATTGGGTGTATGAAACGAGTCGCGATGAACAATCGGCTCTTTTTTAGGATTGAGAAAAAACGAAAACCAGCCCATATTGTCGGTTTCATTGCGATAGTCAATGAAGACACTGCCGTCCTTGCGCTCAACTGTGGCTTCGACTTTTTCGTCGCGGCTGACGCGAAAAATTTTATCGTGGACAAAGACTGTATGGGGGACATCGACATAATTTTCAGCGCAGTTGGTGACATTGTTGGCAAATTTATTAAATAGCCGCACGGTGCGATAGCCCTTTTCGCCGTAGTGCGGCATTCTAAAGGGCGGATCGTTAATTTCAGGATGGGCTTCAAGCCTGACGTAAATAAAGTCATCAAGCTCCATGGCCTCGTATTTTTTGGCGCAGCGCGATTTTAAACGTTTAAAATTATTGCCTTCGCAGGGAATCGCAACTACTTCGGCACTCTGGTCAAAAGTCCAGCCGTGGTAGGGGCACTGCAGCAGGCCGTCTTTGACATAGCCTTGAGAGAGCTTAAAGTTGCGGTGTGGGCAACGGTCCTGAAAGGCAATCGGCTGGCCGTCACTGCCTCTGAATAAGGCAATCCATTCATCCAGAATGCTGACGCCAAGCGGCTTGTCTGCTTTGAGTTCATGGGACTGACAGGCAATATACCAGTAGTTTTTAAAAGAAACGGGTGGGCGGGTTGTTTTCGGGCTGGGTTCAGCCTGGGCCGGAGGGACTTCACGCTTAATTAAACGCTGCAGGGACTCAGGGGATGTAGGTTTATTTTCCAACATAGGTGAGCGTTACGTCTCCTTGAAGAGTCAGTTGGCAGGAGAGACGGCAGTGTTCGTCACCATCGTAAACTTCGATTACTTCTTCTTCGTCTTCTGTCAACGGCGGCAGATGTTCTGCACCGCTGACCACGCGCACCATACAGGTTGCGCAAATTCCTGTCCGGCACCCAAATAGTACAGGCGAGTTGGTGACGTCAAGCATTTCAGAGAGTTTCCGATTGGCTTCGACTTGCAGGGTCTCACCGGTTGTGAAGACCAGAGTATGCTTCATAAAATCCGCTCGATTCCTTTATGCCGCTTCGCGGGCCTGGATGCGCGCTTTAAAACGCTTAAACGCCTGGCGATTGCGTTTGATATAGCCTTCTACTGTAGAAGACTTCATAATTTTGAGCTCTTTGTTTTCAGCATCTAAGAAGTCCAGATCGTGAAGATACTGCTGGTAAGACTCACGCGCTACGCGATGGGTTTTATAAGCCAGCTCAATGCCGAGGTTTTCATGGCAGAAGCACTTCTCAAGCATTTCAAGCGCGGCTTCACGATCCATATTAAAGACGCGGCTGCGCAGGACTTTATAGATCGTTTCAAAGATCGCGGGTTCATACCAGAAAATACCGTTAACCGAACAGTTGAAGTTAAAGTGGTCTTTCTGGCAGCCTTTAATGCCCATATTGACAATCTTTTTTTCAAATGCTGTCGGCGGTTTGAGGGTTTTGACAATGTCATGACCAATCAGGGTTGAGCTATTAAAGTGATAAGACTCATCTAAAAAGTGATGCCAGCTGATTTTAGACGGAATCGGGGCATTGTCTTGATCGGGATGATTGACGTAATACTGGCTAAGCTGATGCTGAACAATTTTGCCGTTAAGCGTGCGCATGCCGCGCACTGTCAGATACTGACTGGCAATAAAGGCATTGGCAGAGGACAAAAACGCAAAGCTATGCAGCTGAAAACGCTTCCAGGCTTCACGCAGTTTGTTTGTGTCCTGAAAAACCATGGTTTCTGCAGCAAAATTGCGCATCGGATAACTAAAAATGCGCTCGCCAAAGACTTCTTTTTCCATAGCTTCAGAAATAACTTTAAAAGCGTTGATATGAGCACGCTCTTGATGGGATTCAAAATCCAGGGCATCACAGACCACGCGGAAGTCTTCAATTCCATACATGCCCGCTGCTGAAGTGGAGTTGAGAAAGATTGTTGCAATTTCAGCAGAGATAATCTGGGAGTAATAACCTGTCCAGTAAAGCTGGTTGAGCAGCACACGCTGGGCTTTGCTGGCCTGATCCCAAAGCGGCGTGCCGTACATTAAGGAAAATTCTTCGGGGTTCCAGTATTCATGGGCACAATCAGCATAGACAAAGGATTTAGAAAGCTCGTCGAGGGCTTCGGTATTGTCTTGCTTGGCGTTACGTCTGAGATTGAGCTCAATTTTTTTCTGGGTAGACTTGTCGTTGAGCAGGCTAATCTCTTTGGCAAAAGGGTCCAAAGTGGCGTTGTGGCTTGACATAATGCTCCTCGCTCGGCTGATTTTGCGCGTAGACAGAAATTATCGTAAGGTTAACCCCTGTACTTGCGCAGCGCTTGCGGTCCAGGTCATACGGGCTGCTTTTTTCTATCTTACAACATCATCCCCTGATGTATCTGCGGCTTGTTGACCGCTCTAGCTGCATAATGGCAGATCAGGCTTTTTGTGGGTGGCTTCACAGAATTTTAGAGTGCGCTTAAGCCCCTTCTGCCTAAAATAAAAAAGTAAAATCAAGTCTTGACAAGACCAGTTAAAAACGATAATGTTTACAATGTAAACAAACTGAATCACAGATTCAAAGTCAGAGATTCAGGGCGCCGATTTTTTATTCAAATGTAAACAAGAAGGCGGAGCTAAGCCCAATGAGTAATATGAACATCAATAACAAACCGATTCAGCAGCGCATTGAAGAACTCCAGAAAAAATCCCAGTCGTCTGAAACCGTTAACAAACAGCCCGTTGAGACAGGCATTGATCGTTCAACATTTGAGCAACGTAAAGCTGTCTTTGAACAGCAGAGTAAAACTCAGTCCAAGCCTGAAAGTATTGTGTCTGAAAGTGTAGAGTCCGAACTCGAAGAGAGTATCGAACAGGTCAAACCGGAAGGTTTACAACAGCGTACTCAAAAACTCAGCGCGATCAAACCGGGCGAAATGTTGTCTTACACGACCCCCCTTAATGATCAGGGTAATTATTCTTACACAACTGATACCAGCCATAACTACAATCAGCCCTTTAACTATCAAAACAACAAAGAGGGTTCTGACGGATATCAGGGTTCTGAGGGCTATAACCATGTTGAACTCAATCTTAAGCCCCAGACTCCTAAAAATCCTGGTAAATACCAGCAGACCAGCGAAAATCATCATAAACCCGAATCACGCACCAATAGCAATGTTGAAGGGATTCAGCGTGGTTTTGAATTTGCCTTAAGAGGCCGCTCCAGTCATACCGCTATGTTTAAGTCTGATGAAGCTCAAAAGGATAATCTGCTCAGCTTTGATAAAAGCGGCGTTAAACGTGGCGACAGTCAGGAAAACCTGAGCACCCAGACCGAAAGCACAGGCATCTGGGCTGGCAGCAAAAACAATCGCATGCTGTTTGTGATGTCCCCGGAAGGCAAAATCTATGCCCTTGACCCCAGCAAGCCCATTACTCATAAAGGGGCCACCGTACTGGACGTCAGAATTCATCATTCCAGCCTGCTAAACGGTGAACGTGTGGCTGGCGCAGGTGAAATTCAGGTTAGCGCAGGTCTGACGCCTCAAGAGTTGGATGGCCTGCAGAATCAAATCCTGAAAAAAGTTCAGGAAAAAGTCTCAAACGACAAAGATATCAACCCCGAGTCAGCTCAAAAGTTAATTGCCAAGCTGGTAGACGAAGAGCTGGGACGGATTCTCAAACATCACCAACCAGGTCAGGTTGAAGTGATTTCTGATCGCAGCGGTCATTATCGCCCTGATTTAAAAATGACCGCTCAGGTACTCAGTGAACTCGAAGAGCAGGGTGTCGATATTGAGCGCGTTAACGTAGAACTCGGCGACAAGACCAATAATTTCAAGAATCCTGAAGGTGAGCTGATGGTGCCCTCCCGTACGGTGCTGTCGATTCAGAACAATAAAGATGCTGAAAACGTTCTGCGCGGTGAAAATGCTCGTAAACAGAATATGCACAAAGAGCTGCTCAGCAAGGTTAATCGGGTTGAAAGCATCGATGGTGATAAAGGTGAAGTTGAGTCCGAGCAAGCGATTGATAAAATCAACAAAAGTCAGGATGAGCTTTTTAAATATCTGCGTTTTCTGGTGACAGAAGGTAAGTTTGAAAAAGCCGCTGCTCTCTATGAACGCGCCACGCTGATGGGTGGAGTAGAAACTGATGTACAGGCCAAAAGTGGCAATCGGATCGGCGCTGAGCAGGAACAAAAAATCCTCTCTTTGATTATCACCGACCAGAGCTTTACGTTTAGCGAACGCAGTTCACTTAAAGAGGCTTATCAACAGTTACTGGTTAACCGTCAGCAGAATGTTGAAATCCGTCGTGTCGAAACAGAAGATCCGTTTGCCGACTATGACGACTACAATGATAAATACAACAAGAACGATGGATACGATGGCGAAACCGTCGTGAATGCAGGCTACTTTGACCAATATGGCAAACCCTTGCCTGAAAATAACATCAGCAAACAAGTGGTTGGCAGTTATTTTGACAAAGATGGCAATCAGATCAATCCATCCCAGAACGACGGTCAGAAAAACTATCTGCGCCAGAATCAGGATAACTACAGTGATTATAAAGCAGATGAAAATTCTTATAACCAGGGCTATGGGGTTACAAACCAGAAAAATAATTACCAAAATAAATATCTTGAAGCTAACAACGACGATTAGTTAACTGACAAACTTATCAAGCCCCCGAGCGGGGGCTTGATAAGTTCAATTGCAGATATGAGAATGTGTTATCAGCTTTAGCTGCCTGAACGCGATTGAAGCGGGAAAAAGGCTTTGATGATCAGCCCAAAGCGAGGCTTCCAGGCAAATTCATCATGGCCACCGGTGGGGTCTTCATAGATAAACAAATCTTTACCGTTGCGGTAGCCATATCGGGTTTGCAATAACTGAGCCATTTCTTGGGTGCGTTTGGTGGCCAGACGTTCAGTGACAGCGTTAATATCTCCGCCATCGCGCTTGAGACCCCAGTCAAGCCAAAGGGTTGGGCGTTTGCCTGGATCAGCGAGAATATCTGAAACCGGTTGAACCAGGGCTGAGCCTTCAATTTGTTTGCTGTCGTCGTCGCGATAATTATAGTCAAGACCAGCCCAAAACGAGGGTGACAGCGCTGCGGCATAGCCAAAGGCCTGGCTCTGGCGTGTGCCGATTACAAAGCTCGCTAAGCCCCCATGAGAAGAACCCACAATCGCGGTGTGCTCACGTTCAGGCCGGGTACGGTAGTTTTTGTCGAAAAAAGGCTTAATGCAGCTGGCAATTTCGCGGGCATAAGCTTCAACCTGGCAGCAATTGCGCTGATCAGCAAAAGGGGTCAGGGTATATTCGCGATCGCGTACCACCGGTGTCATCGCAACCACAATCACGTCCTGAACCTGACCCTTTAACTGTGACAGAGTGCCTGCCACGTCCCAGGTGCGGCCTACCGGGTTGTGCTGGTTGATAAAAAAGGCTGTAAAGGCATCGTTCATATACACAACCGGATAACGCTTGCCGCTGCGGGCAGACAGGGCATAATCGCGGGGTAAGAGCACATGCACCCGTCTGGTTTTGGCTTCAGGACAGGCTTTTAGCGTGTCATAAGTATGAAACGTGCCGTAAGCATGGCCTTCGTCATAAGCCCGATATTTTTGGCCATCGATTTCAAAGATGGGGGCTTGAGGGGGTGTTTGACCGGGAGTTTGGGCAGGAGGCTGCTGAGTGGTCTGGCCGCGCAGTTGAATCGGCATTTGGCCCATGTTTTGAGCTGAGATTTGGCCTGTGCTCTGGCAGGCTGTGAGGAGTAACAGCGGAAGGAGACGACGCAGCATCGGGATGGCCTCAGAAAAGGGATGGATAGATTTTAACAAAAAAATTCACAGAGCGTTCATAAATGACGAATGTCTGATTCATCTTAGGCTGCGAAAATCAAACTTAAGAAAACAAACGCGCTACCTACTCAAGACAGAAGCCGTAAAAATAAGCAAACAGTATCTGGGGGGAGAAAGAAAATGGTTGAATTTTGGATCGCTCTGGGACTCCTGCTGGTATTTAGTCTGCCGGGCTTTAACTAAAGAATCAGTCAATGTGCAGGTAACGAGCTCCCAGGCGCCGAAGCGCCCAGGTTCACGGCAGCCCGTTCTCCTGACCAAGGCCAAAAGCCTTTTGAAGAGATGTTCACGATAACATATTTGGGGGAACTGTCAGGTGGGGATCATAAAAATGCTGTTAAAAGAAATGGCTGCAACGCGCCAGCAATTGCAGACTCTAGGCAGGTTTGCTAGACTTCCTGGGCGTAAATTCTGAGAACCTTGCAACCCGAATAGTGGATCGCTATTCATGCATATAGTCTGGCCAAGCATCATGAGCTTGCTCTTTACTTTAGCGCCAGAGCACTACCTGTAGCGCTTCACGATGCCATTTCGGCGAAATTGAAGCGCACAGGTAGTGCCTGGCGCATCGAGCGTAGCAAGCTCATTGTTTGAGAGAACGAAGGAATACGCTGCTTAGGCCGGGTGCTCATGCGCCCGGCCTTTGCTTTAACGAGATCTTGAATGACGCGTAGCCGAAAATGTAGTCAAACAGCAGCAGGAGGCCCTATGACACTCAGCCGACAGGAACTCTACGACCGCATTAAGGCCACTTCTAAAGACGCCTATATTCTGTCTGAAATGAAGCGTTTAGGCTTCTGGGATCAAAGCAAACCCAGTATTGCCGGCGATTTGTTAGATAAACGCTCTGCTCTCGAAACTGAAATTGCTGAGCTGGCCCGCCAGGTTCAAGACCCCGAAGCGGCTTTAAAAGCGATTCATACTGAACGGATGGCGGCAGCCCGTGAGCGCCGTCAAGAGACTAAAATAAAGCGTGAGTTCACGCGTTATAATCGGGCTCTTAACTGGCATCAGAGCAAACAAAGCCAGATTGACACCCTGGGTGATGCCGCTCATTTTAACCGCAACGGTAAAAGTATCGAACCGGAACGTCTGCAGTCGCTGGGTTTGCCTGTTTTAGAGACTGCTGCTGAACTGGCTGAACAAGCAGGTGTAACGCTTAACGAAATTCGCTTTTTAACTTATGCCCGTAAAGTCTCAAAAATTAGTCATTACCAACGCTTTGAAATGGCTAAAAAAACCGGCGGTACACGTGTCATTTCAGCGCCGATGCCGCGGCTTAAACGTCTGCAATACTGGATTTTAGAGCATCTTTTGACTCCTCTGGCAGTATCTGAACAGGCTCATGGTTTTGTGGCTCAGCGCAGTATTGTCAGCAATGCTCAGCCTCATAGTGGCCAGCAGGTGGTGATTAATTTTGACCTTGAAGACTTTTTCCCGAGTATCTCTTATCCACGGGTTAAAGGTTTATTTAGCAGTCTGGGCTATGGCGATAAAATTGCCACTTTGCTGACGCTGATCTGTACCGAAGCGGATACCACGGAAGTGGAACTCGACGGTGAGCGCTACTTTTTAGCTGGAGCGGTCCGGCGTTTGCCCCAAGGGGCGCCAACCAGTCCGATGATCAGTAATCTGCTGTGTCGTCGCTTAGATAAACGCCTGCAGGGCCTGGCCACTAAGCTCGGTTTTGCTTATACCCGTTATGCTGACGACCTGAGTTTTTCAGCCGCTGATGATAAAACAGTCTGCGCACTGCTTAAAGGCGTGAAGACGATTGTCAGTGCTGAAGGTTTTAAGCTTCACCCAAATAAAACGCGCGTGATGCGCAAAGGCCAACGTCATGAAGTAACCGGTTTAGTTGTCAATCAGCAGCCGGCTATCTCTCGCAAAACGCTTAAACAGTTTCGAGCGCTGCTGTTTCAGATTCAAAATGATGGCTTAAGCGGCAAATATTGGGGCTTAAGCCAAGCTAGTCAGCCAAGTCTCTCTGAGGCTGAGCTGCTGCTCAAAATCGAAGGTTTTGCTCATTACGTCAAAATGGTGGATGCCGAAAAAGGCAAGCCTTTGGTCGACGTGGTTAAACAGATTCGTAAACAGTCTGGGATTCCCAGGCCCCGAAAAAAAGAAACTCATTTTAGATTTTTATCGGTTAGCGGAAGTTTGCCGCTCGATAATCAGCGGGTTGCCCAGCCGCCAGAACCACCCAAAGTTGAAGATCTGATTCAACATCGAGATGTGCTGGAGCCGCTAAAAGCAAAGCTGGCAACTGATGCTCTGGCAGATGTTATCAATCACGCCCAGGGTTCTGAACAATCTGCTGCATCTTCACCGGAGGTCCAGGCATGAAACGCGTCCGTTCAACCACTCTTTCCTTTCAAGAAGGCAATTCGGATAAAGTCTATGAAGCTGAACTGATTCAGCTCAGTGACAGTGAATATCTGGTTAATTTTCGCTATGGCAAACGAGGCGCAACGCTGCGTGAAGGCACCAAAACCCCGACACCGGTTGCGTATGATGCCGCCCATAAGCTATATAAAAGCCTGTTAGTGTCCAAAATGAACAAAGGTTATGAGCTGAGTTCAGGCTTTGACCCCTTTAGCGATGAACCAGCCCCTGCGGCTACGCCAGCGGCTCAGCCCCTGCCTGTCAATCAAGAAGAGCTGATTTTAGACCGCCTGCGTCGCTGGGCGCAAAATCCGGCTCCGATTACTTCACGCTCCTCTGCTGGTTTACCGTATATCGACAGACATTCACTCAGCCGCGATATTCAAGCAGCTGGCTTGCGTAAAATTCAGGCTGCTGCGGGCTTACTGCCTGGTTTTATTACTCCCAAAGAAGAGATTCTGAATTACACCATTGCCTGGGCGATGGGTAAGATCGGTGATGCAGATAATCTCAAACATCTGGACCATCTGGAATCCCTTTTGCCTGACAGCCATCGCTATTTGATTCCAGAAGTCAGACTGGCGCTGACTGAGCGCAATCAGTGGCCCCAGTTGATTGAGCGTTTTAAGCAGAGTGATCTGAAACAAGCCAGAGATTATCAGGCATTAAGCGACAAGCTGTCGGACTATGCTCGCTACGAAGCTTTAGTCACTTATTCGCTTAATGATACTAGTAAAAGCCAATATCAGCAGGTTGTAAGCTGGCGTGGGCTTCAGGATCAGCTTTTGCCCTTAATTGAAGCCATTGATATCGAGACAGATTGGACGCTTTTTGAAGCCAATCTGCCTGATGCGCTTAAACAAGCGCTGCAAAATGATCATCTGGCTTATGCCCAACTGCGTCAGGCACTTGAGTCTTTACGCTTACATCGCCAGCATGAGCTCAAGCAACAGCAGATGCCAGGATATGCGGCGGATATGTCGCTTTATCAGCATGGTCTTAGCCTGATTGATCTGGAGCGGATTTTCCCAATGCCTTATTATCGGGAACGGGCTCTTGAAGGTCAGCTTAACTGGATCTGGGGCCGTGAAAAAGAAGAGTTGCTCAGAGCTTTGCGCCAGACAGGTCTATTTGAACAGTTTGATGTGTTTATGCGCCGTATGGAAGGCTATCATGAGTTTAATACGATTGCCTCTAAGCCTTTGGCTGTGAAAGAACTGGCTGCTGCTCAGACCATTGTCGCCAGTTATGGCTTTTTAGATGAAGTCCAGCGTGTTCTAAATACGGTCAGTCTTCAGCAAATGTCTCAGTGGAATTTTTACCGCGAACATTTTACTCCCAAGCTTAATAGCTTTATTCAGGGTGATCTGGGCCATGCGGTGCGCAGTTTGTTTTCTCATCGCCTCGATCAGCTCAAACAGCAACAGTTAGCCGAACGCGATCAAGTCCGGCAGCGTTTTGAAACCGCTGTGTTAGATCTTTATCGCGTCAGCTTAATTGAACCCTCTGCGCGTGATGTGTTTGCTGTTTTATTAGCTGGACTGCCGATCAATCATCACTATTACCCTTTGCTGCGCAAGCTCTATAAAATAGCTGAGTTCCGCAAAGACTTTAAGCTGCTGGCACATCTTCAGCATAAAATTGAAGTCAGCACACACGTCTCACCATCGAGTTATTACAAAGATAAACAAAAGCCTTTTACCCGCCGTGGGCGTGATTATTTCCGTCGCCGGATGGTGCGCACGCTTAAACAAATAGCCGAGTTTGAACCTGCTTATTACCCCCAACTCGCAGTTGAGCTCTTATTGCCTATACGCGATGATGAGCCAAGCTTTGCGCCGCGTCGCAGTGAGGTCAACCGCTATGTGCGCGGTGGCAGTAGCGGCTGGCAGACCCGCCGTCTGGTGACAGAATATCCGGCCTTTGCCAGTCATCTGGCGCTGAATTATATTCTGCGCGCCAATAGCCGCTGTTTTATTCTTAAAAAAGGTGGCCAGGCCTGGATTGCAGCTGCTGGTAACCAAGCTGAAACAGAACGCCCCGAAGCTCATCCTGAACTCTGGGATGTTGCCCCAGCTGAGCTGCTGCGTTTGCTCAAAGGGGCTCAGGCTCAGCTGGTTAACGATTTTGCCTTAAATACTCTGCGCCGTCAGCGCGACTATTGCCGCAATCTTGCCAATCCCGATCTGTTTAGCCTGCTGACGCGGCCGTTTGAAAATACGGCTCTGTTTGCCCAGAGTCTGCTGCTGGAGCGGATTGACGAGCCTGGTGTCCGGGCGGCTCTGATGACCTCTTCGTTTGCCAGCGTTCGCCTCAGTGCCCTTGAGTCACTCAGTGCAGCGGTTT
>CAJYHH010000009.1 GCA_913773825.1 Candidatus Sericytochromatia bacterium
GCCCAGCCTGAGCGGGTCTTTACCCAAGAATTTAATCGCGCCGTCTATGAACAAGTGGATGTTCACTTTAGTGACTATCTACCTGGCATGGATCTCTGGCTGGAAGTCAACGCTTATCCTTATCAGAATGAGCTTCATCTCTTTTTTCAGGACATTACCGAAGCACGTCGACATGAGCAATTATTATTGCTTGAAAAAGAAATGTACGCAGATATCAGCCGCTCTGAGCTCCAGCTTAACCAAAGTCTTCATCACGCACTCAAACGCCTGGGCCAGATTTTTCCCAATCGCTGCTTTGCACTGCTTCGTTTAACTCCTCTTGAAGATCAACTTGCTTTAGTCCTTGCACCCGATTTGGCAACAGGCCTGATTCATCGTTGGGAACTTAACTTAACTCAGTCTCAGTTACTTTGGACAGACTGGTTTAACGCCCGCCCGGCAGACTTATACTGGGAACCCGGTTCAGAAACAGGCCCGCTTGATCAAGAACTGAGTTTAGCTACGGGTAAAGGTGTCAGGCTGCTACCTGTAAGGTTTAAAAACGGCCAGATCATTGCAGTATTAGCCGTGTTTTATTATCAGACGCCCTGGGCTGAACGAGGTCACGAACTTCGCTTTTATGAGCGTGTGGCGGCTCTATTTGGCAATCTTACGGAAGTCTGGCTAGCTGAATGGCAGCTGCGTCTGAGCACTGAACGAAATGATCTGGTCAGTCTGGCGACGAATGACGCCATTTGGGACTGGGATCTTCAAGCCCATACCCTTAAATGGAATCCAGCGATTGAGACTTTATTTGGCTATCAGCCTGGCCAGATTAATAATCGCATTGATGGCTGGTATATGAATATTCACCCCGAAGATCGCGATCGCGTTATGCACGGCATTCATGAGCATATTGCCCGAGGCTCTTCACGCTGGCAAGATGAATACCGTTTTCGTCACTTTGATGGCACTTATAGCTATGTGCTCAATCGTGGCTATCTCTTATTAGACGCCCAGGACGAACCGGTACGAATGATTGGCGCGATGCAGGATATCACCCAGCTTAAACAGCACGAACAGCAGATTTTAGCCCAAAATCAACATTTGCTCGAAATTGCCTGGAAACAGTCTCATGAGGTCAGGCGCCCGCTGGCTAATCTGCTTGGCCTGATTGAAATTCTGGAAGTCGATGACTCATCACGCAAATTACTCCAGCATCTGCGCAATGAAGCTGAAACGCTTGATTGCATTATTCAGGACATTGTCGCCAGTTCAGAACAGGTTTTAAAGTCTGGCCCAACTGACGACCACGGCACTACGGAATATAATTCTCAATCCGTCTGACCCAGATTTGACGACCTAATCGCTGCTCACAGGGATTACCAGCTGTACAGAGCAGACTGAGCCCCGATAGATACCCATTCCCTTGGCTATTTACAGCAATTTTAATATTCTGGACAAGGGTCTCTGGGTCTTCAAAAGTCATCGTGTAGGGCTTACCCACTCCTACAAAGTTTTGAAATTTCATCACAAAGACTTGGCTCTGGCCGTTGCTTTTTGAACGTGACACCCAAGCCAGTAACCCTGTGCCATTGCCATCCAGACTCATGTCACCACGAGTGCTGTTTGAGAACATCTCTTCACTGTAACCCAAGAACATTTTACGTTCGGGCTGAGGCCGATAGTTAACAATCGGCATGAGCCAACCTTCTGTCCATCTCAAATAACCATTGCCGTTGATCAGCCTTAATTTAACGTCACGCTGTGACACATTAAGCAGATCGTTTAGTACCACAGGCTCTCCCTGAGCCTGACCGTTTTCAATGCCTTGCCAGACAATTTGGCTATGAGCATGGTCACGATAGATGATCAAGCCTTTTTGCTGTGTATCCAGATGAGCGGCGATAACGGGGTCTGCACCAGCAAAAAATGTTGGCAAGTTGACCACGTTTGTACTCTGGCTTAAATTGGGTAAACCATTAACAAAAGCTAGTTTTTCAATCGGAGTTTGCCCTTCTGGCACAGCGGGATCCTGAGCGGTGCGCATTCTGGGACGACTGATTAATAAAGAGCCTGATTCAGGATTTGTAAAAGCCAGGTCATAAAGATAACCTGTACTAAATTGCTCATGGGCTGCCTTGAACTGAAAATTGACTATGTGAGCAAAGGATAAAGTAGATGTCATGGAAAAAGTCCCAATACCTTGGTCATTGCTGCGATTCCAGGCAACCAGACCATTACCTTGATTATCCAGACCAAACCTCATCTGAAGCTGAGTAGCAGGTAAATCTTGGCCCAGATTGTAGGCCTGTCCAAAGGACAAAGCCATAATGGGTCTTGCCTTAAGCTGCGATCCTTCAACCCAATAGATCAAACCATTCTGCTGCTCGTTTAAGAACAAACCGTTTAAATTGTCCACGTTGGCAGAACCGTCACGATAATCAGCAATCACAGTATTATCTTTGGGATCAAGCAGCTGATAATAATCGGGTCTGGGCGCTAAAGCTGGTGGACTGGGAAAAGCGCTGGGTTCAGGTGAAGAACTGATTTCAGGTACAGGGCTTGTGCCAGCTGTGGGCATGGGTGATGGTTTAGGACTTGGCATTGCGCTGGCAGAAGCACTGGGCTGAGGCTGAGGACTCGTTGTTGGTAGGGGAGTAGGAGATATTGTCGGTAAAGCGGTTGGGACAGGTGTGGGCGTTGGATTATTTACCGGACCTGGCTGGCAGGCGCTTAGTAGCAATAAGGTCATCAACAGCTTAGCTTTACTCATCTTTAGCGTCCTCTAGAATGGCTGTTTTAACACATTCTGTAAATGACGTAAAGTTTACGCTTGAGTTCCAAGCCTATCGCCGATTTTTAGCCAACCGCTCTCTGAGCTGCAAACCAGATTTTGGCCAAAGATCACTTTACCGTCAAGTTTATGAAAGCCAGCCAAAGTTTTTAGAGGTTCTTTTGAAACTTTGCCGGTCTGCTGATCAGTTGTGACAATCACGCAGCGCTCACAGGGTTTAACCACGTCAAAAACATGCTCACCCAGCTGAAGCTGTTTCCAGTTATCTTCAGCAAAAGCAGTCTCATGTTCAACAATTAAATTAGGGCGAAAGCGGTCCATTGGCACAGGCACTTCACCTTTGGCTTCCAGACGTCGATTGAGCTCACGTAGTGAAGCCAGATTACAGACTAAATAAGGGTAGCCATCTGCAAAACTCACTTGTCTGTCAGGCGCAAACGCAGGATTAGTGTCACGTCTTGTAGTATCAGGCATATAGACTAATTGGCAGGATGTTTCTAAAACCGAGCTCAGCCATTGATTAATACTTGAATCAAATAACTGAGCCTGAATCATCGAACGCCAGACAATCACAGGGATTTCAGGCAGATCATAAGGTGGTAGCAGAACAGCTAAGGATTGCACCTCAAAGCTAAAAATCAGGTTCTGCTCTGATAGTTTGACACTTAAACGCGCCATTTGCGGCAACTCACGCTGACTTAAAAAGCGACCGTTTAAATCAACCAGCATCCAGCGTCGGTCATGGCGCAGCCCGGTGGGTGTGATTTCAGCTGATTGTAGCTCAAAGCCACGTGCAGACTTTAAAGGGTAAATCCAGATACTGGCCAAACTCATACTGAGTACACCTACTAACCTTGATTGGCGTAGATCTCACGGGCCTGCTTAAACAATACCCAGGAGGTCAGAATATATTTATCGTTAGAGACCGGCACATGGCCTTTGTGGGTATGGGTGTAACCACTTGGGGCAAACACAAGCTGACCGCGAGTCGGTTTCAGTTTGCGCTGCTGATAATAAAACTCTGTTTCGCCCCCTTCACGAACATCGTTCAAGTAATACATAAACAGCATCACGCGATGAAGGCTTTTGTGGTCGGGGTCATGCATCGCTGGGTAGTTTTCAGAGTGAAAATGATGATAACCGCCGACCTGGCGCTGGTAGCGCTGCAGATTAACCGTTCCCAGCGTATAGACCTTGCGCATCAGCTGACGCACCGTGTCGTCATCCAACACCTGAATCACACTTTCATCAATCGCCATCGGCTGACCGGTTTGGGGATTGGGAATATAAATCGTCACCGCTCCGGTTAATAAATGCACGTATTGACGCATGTATTTAACCAGCCAGCGCTCAGTCAGATTATGGATAAACGCAGCTTCTTCAGCCCAATCAGGATCAAGCGAAATATTAATATCCATGCTGTCTTTGGCGTCAGGCATATGACCGTGGCCAGTAACACCAGGGCTTTTAAGCTTACTGCGCTCAAATTTTTTCAGCAGGCGCTTACAGTCCTCAGCACTGAGAACATCATCGTAGATACCAATAAAATCCGTCATGGGCCAATCCTTTTGCAAAGCCGTCAACTGACAAAGCAGCTGTTACCCGGCAAGAGTGTCAGAACGAAACCCGTTCTTGAGTCGAAGGCATTGTAACATCGCGCAGCTTGAGACTGTGAAAAGGTTGACCTTTCCAATCTCGCAAAAGCTCACCACGCCAGGGCTTCCAGTCCAGGGTCTGGTTGCGCAGCTGGCTTTGGTAAACCTGCCAGAAATTACTGCTAACAGGCTGCTCAAATGCCTGATCCTGCTGGATAACATTTAACAATTTGGCGCTAATCAGCATCGCTTCACTTAACACGCCCAAAGGCAGCTGCAGCTGTTTATCGGCTAATAATTTTTCAAATATCAGCTGAACATCAGTAAAAAACACAGACCAGGCCTGACTCTGATTCAGACCCATAAACAGATATTCTTCAACACTTAGCCAAAGCTCACCTTTGCCCGGCACTTGTGCCGCACAGAGCTCTTCTTCGCCTGCTTGAACCCGCCTGGCTTTATCAAGCATAAAGTTTTTAATCTGGGCCAATACAGAAGTCTGGGGCCAGTTGCCTTCCAGCAAGTAGCTAAATATTTCAGCGTAAGGGATTCCGGCTCGACGCAGCAGCACAATCGGCACCTGCAGCAGCTTGCGGTTAAAATACACAAATTCAACCCACCAGGCTAATGCCCGACAGCGCACCCAGTCAGTCAGAGATAAAGTGGCAGTCGCAATGACAATTTCCTGGGTTTCGGGCCAGTCTTGATAAGTCGGGGTAAAAGGCGCCACATAGTTGAGCGTCACCGTTTGTAACTGATGACGCTGGCGATATTCAGGCTGGGCCATTTCGGCATTGGGTAATAAGGCCACATTATAAAAGCGCACCAGATGATGCTGGCCTTCTTCAATCACCCGTTCAATACAGGCAGCAAAACTGTTAAAGGTCTCGCCGGGCAAGCCGACTAAAATATCGGTATAGGTTGCAACACCGTCTTCACGAAAGCGCTTTTGCAGCTCGTGATAACTCGCCAAAGAAATATTTTCGCGCTGAATATTTGCCAAAACTTCAGGTGTGGTGCTCTGTAAAGACAGCGTCACAGCTTGATTGAGGCCACTATTCGCAATCATTTTTTGAATCTGGTAAGCGCGCTCAGTGACATTTTTAGTGTTTTGAATATAAAAAGCTTTGGGTGAACCATAACGCTGTTTGCTGGCCACCATCGCTTCGGTGATCTCTAAGTCACGGCTAAGCAGCCCATAATTGGCATCACAGCAATAGACCAGATGAATTCCGGTTTGGCCAAACCACTGAATCTCAGCTTTAAGGCGCTCTAATCCAAAGCGATTTACTTTACTCGCTGTGGCTGAACCCCAGTCACAAAAACTGCAAGAAAACGGGCAGCCACGATTGGTCTCCCAGAGCGCAATCCACTGGTCCGCAGGGCGCTCACGCAAGAGCGGTGCAAAAACATTCAGCAAATAAGGTGAAGGAATCTGATCCAGATCTTTGATTCTTGCCGGACGAGGCCGGGTCTGAAACTGACCTTGGGCATTTATCCAGCTGATGCCAGGCACATTTTCCCAGTTTTTTTCAGCTTGGGCAGCGAGTTGGCCAGCAGGCAGAGCTTCAAGCAACTTTAAAAAAATCTCTTCACCTTCCCCATGACAGACCACATCAATAAACGGATGCTTACGCAAAAAAGCCTCTGCTTGATCAGGGACCTGCGGCCCGCCAAAAATCACCAGACAATCAGGTCGGATGGCTTTAATCCGGGCTGCCAGCTCAAGTGAATAATGAATATTCCAGGTATAGACGCTAAACCCGATTATTTGGGCAAGCTGCAGGGCACTTAGAGCCTGCTCAAGGGGCTGACGCTGAAACATCGGCGGCATAAACGTATAGCGCCAGGGCTCACAAGCATGACGCATAACATAAGCTTGCAACAGACCAATCGTATAAGGCAGATAGTCTCGCTGCAAAAAAGGCTGATTAATTTGAACAAGTTGAATAATCAAAGATTGTAAGGTTTCCCAAGCCTTCTTTAAGTATAGCTGGATTTCAAGTGAGTTTTAGGCCGTTCCTGCTGGGTCAGAAGTCACTTCAGGTCAGCAAGCCTGGGCAAGCCCCTGAGCCAAAATCATTTCTTAACATATAGATAATCAACCAGCAACAACCCTTGAGATATATGACAAATTTATGCTATAGTCAAGGTCAGATTGAATCATTAAGGAGAGCGAAAAAAACCCTTGGAAGCTGACAGTAGTGGCCATATAAGTGTTTTTCTAACTGTACTGCTGGTTTCGCTCTTTTTCTCAGGGCTCATTTCAGCTTACGAATCAGCCCTCTCTAACCTTTCGAGCTTACGCCTGCAAAAGCGCGCTGAAGAAGGCGACAAACGTTCCCTTTATTTGCTTGAACTGGTTAAAAATCCACACCAAACCCTGCTGACGCTGATGATCAGTGACTGGCTGGCTGATGTCACCTTAATGGTGTTGTCTTCTTGGTTCTTGTTTTATTTTTTTCAAAACAACTGGTGGGCGATTGCCAGCGGCATTATTGTTCTGACAATGCTGCTGCTGATTTTAGGTGAAATTATCCCTAAAGCAATTGCCACTCATTTTGGCGAGCGTTTTGTCTACGCCTGGCTGCCCCTGCTGCGCCTCTTGCTGGCGATCTTTAATCTGCCTGTCCGCGTGATGGGCTGGATCACCCGACCTTTTCTGAATATTCTTGGCGCCCGCTTTGGCCAGATTGTGCCTGATTTTACCGAAGCTGAAATTCTGCAGATGGTTAATCTAGGCGGTAACACGGGCTTATTAGACAAAGGCGAAACTGAGCTTGTTCAGCACGCGCTGACTTTTGATGATACCCACGCAGCCAATGTTTTAACCCCGCGTGTAGATATGATCTGTATTGAAGACACAGCCACACTGGATGAAGCCCTTCACATTATGGCTGGTGAAGAAGGCTATTCGCGTTTACCGGTCTATAAAGACAATCTCGATAATATTGTGGGGATTGCCTACATCAAAGATTTACTGCGGATGCACCAGCAGCACCCCGAAATGGGTGCAGCAACCGTACAGGCTTATATGCGGCCTGCCCATCATATTCATGAGTACCAGTCAATTGACGTGGTGCTGCGCGAAATGCAGGCGCGACGCATGCCGATGTTTATTGTCACTGATGAATACGGTGGCACAGTCGGCCTGATTACGATGGAAGATCTGCTCGAAGAAATTGTCGGTGAAATTCACGATGAGTTTGACCAGGACGAAAAACCGCCCATGCAGCATCTTGATGCTCACACACTTTTAGTCGATGCTCGTGTTTCAGTTTCAGAAGTCAACGAGACTCTGGATTTAAATCTGCCTAACGGGCAATCGGTAGCAGGTTTAGTCTTTAGCACTTTGGGTGAAGCGCCAAAACCTGGCCAGACGATTAAAGTCGAAAACGCGCTGCTCAGCGTTGAACAAATTGATGGAATCCGTATTCTGCAGGTGCGCATTCATAAACTCACCCCAGAAGAACTGGACTCATCTGTCCACATCCCTAGCAGTGCTGCTTAACCCGTTCCCCACTGTGACCCACAGCTTGTAAAGACTCAAGGCCTGCGTCTTTAGTTACTCAGGCAGCTTTAACAGCCTGGCAGCAGAATTATACAGCAAATTAGCCTGATGCTCTGGGTTCAAATGAGACAACCTGGGCCTTAAGACTTCGAGTCCAAGATGATATTCGGGGCTATTAGAGCCAAACAAAATTCTCTCAGAACCAATAATAGGCACCATATCTTCAATAAAATCTTCACGATATATGCCTGAGGTCTCAAGATACAGATTGCTGTGTTCTTTTAACAACTGAGTGGCTTCCCCTAAGGCAATGCCTGAAATATTAATCTGCCCCCCAGAAGTCAGCACCATCGGCACATCAGGAAAAGACCTGGCTAAATCAGCCAACTGACTGGCCATTGAGACCCGAACATGCCCGCCTGAGATCATCACCGGGATACCCAAAGCCTGAATCGTCGGCATCAAGCTTTTGACCCAATCTGAGTTAATCCGATAAGTCTCTTCCCAGGGGTGCAAAAAAATTCCTTTTAGCCCCAGTTCTGTCACACAACGCTGAACTTCTGTAACGGCGCTGTCTAAACGGGGATCAACGCGCCCAAAGCCAATTAAACGCTTAGGGTACTGATTAACAGCCTTCGCAATCAGATCATTTTGTGGGCCCAGATGATAATCCTGGGGCTGAACCGGGCACACCACAGCTTGCTCAATCTGATGTTGTTCAAGCTGTTGCATAAGCTCATTTAAGCTCTGACCATAGCCAAAAATAGACTGACCAAGATGTTGATGAAAATCAAGCGTCTTCATGCCTCAGTCCCCATCAGCCTCAGGATATTTGCAGAAAAAACCCGTTGCCTATCCGCTTCGCTTAAACCGATCATCTCGACTTTTTTAAACTCAATGCTAGGATCACAGCCAGGACCGTCACTGGCATAAATCACACGTTCAGCTCCTAATACGTCAATCGCCTCACGAATGAGATTTACATGGGGCGTGGCAGAGGTCTCCAGATAGACATTTTGACAGCGTTTGGCAACTTCAATGGCATCTTTGACATGAAAATAGCCGCCCATATGGCCAAAGATAATCGCTGTTTCAGGCACAGCCAAAGCAGCTCGCTCCAGCTGCAAAGG
>CAJYHH010000010.1 GCA_913773825.1 Candidatus Sericytochromatia bacterium
GTTCACTGTATTCAAGCGGCTTTACCTGCGATGATGCAGCGCCACAGCGGCCTGATTGTCAATATTTCAAGCGTCGCTGGTAAAATTGGCCAGGCTGGAATTGCCCATTACAGTGCGACCAAACATGCTGTAAATGGCCTGAGTGAAGCGCTACGAGTCGAAGTTGCCCATCATGGCGTACGCGTTTTACTGATCTGCCCAACATCAACCAAAACCGATATTGTCATGAATTCAAGCAATCCCTCTGCTGCAGCGTTTAATCCCGAAAACTATATCGGCATGAGCGCGGAGCGAGTGGCGAGAGAAACCTTAAGCGCCATGCTGGATCGCAAACGTGAACATGTCTTAGGTGCTGGAGAGCGCCTAGGTCTTGGGATTCATACGCTTGCACCTGGTTTAGTCGATGAAATTATGAAAAAAGTCGTGCCTTTTATTTTTAAAGAGAACACCTAAGTTCAAGTTTTTGTCTGATTACCTGTATCTGGCCTGCGAAAATCAACGGATAAACCGCAGGCAGGAGACAACAGATGCAAGAAGCTTTTCGGACATTACCCGCACTTGAACAAATTAAACTGGCACTCCAGCATCGCGGTTATCACGTCGATTACCAGACAATTTCAGAAGACAGCTTAATTGTTTCACTCTCAGGCTGCCAGCTCAGGCTGTGTGAAATTAAGGCATCAAGCAACCTTAACAGTCAGATGTTTGAGATGCTGCTCCCGCTAGATCTAATCCCAGATGATCAGCAACTTGTCACCCTCGCTCCTGCTTTAGCGATCCTCAACAGTAGCTTTGGCAGTTTAAATCTGGTCAATAGCCCCGAAGGCTTGTGTTTACTTAGTAAAACCCTGCATCCTCGTCAAATGCCTGATTTAAAGTATCTGCTTGAGCTGGTGCAAAACTTTATCAGAGCCTGGACTTATAGCTGTTCTCTGCTGTCACCTTATCTACTTGATCGGGTTCCTTTTGAGCGCTTATTCATCGCTACCAAGTTATGAACTCTTTACTTGATCATCTGGGACTGATGCTTAAAATGCTCAATCAACCACTTAGGGTGCAAAAACTGTCAGGTACAGATGTGCTTCTGTTAGGGCCTTATCGCAGTCAGAGTCTCAAAAACCATTCTTGTTGTATGGCTATTTGTAGTCGTAGTGAAACTCAAGTGGCCCTTTTAAACACTCCCCCTTCGTCAGCCGTATCAGCCATAAACACTCTGGATTTTCATCTGCATTTTCCTGTGACAATCCCAGCTGCCATGCGTCAGGAGCTGGCTTGGTTGCTGCTGCACATTAACCGGGTTTTACCGATTGGGCATTTTCAGCTGCTGGCCCACGGCCGACTGGTGTTTTTACATGAACTGCCCTTAGCTCAAAATCCCCCTCCAGGCCTGATCATTGAACTGATTGCCCGCTTGTTATACAGCTTTTTTCAGGCAGCCCCCCTAATCTTAAAAGTGTTGACTTATCAGTTGCATCCATGGCCCGCTTTAGCGCAAATGAGTTTTGATCCCCTGCCTAAAGGCGGTGCTTATTGGCTCTTAACCACTCAGCACGTCAAAGCTCATTCTGGTCCCCAACCCAAAAGAACAGCTAAAACATCCCGCTTTGCACCGGCTTAAAATAGCC
>CAJYHH010000011.1 GCA_913773825.1 Candidatus Sericytochromatia bacterium
TCTTCGACTTCAGACATTGGCACCGGCACTTATACCATTATGACCCAGCTAGCCGCTGAAGCCCTGGGTTTGCCTTTAGAACGGGTTGAGTTCAGACTCGGTGACTCACGGCTGCCAATGGCGCCAATTCAAGGGGGATCCTGGACGGCGGCTAGTGTTGGGACGGCTGTGCAGCAGGCCTGTCAGCAAATTATTGAACAATTGCTTAAATTGGCCAGTCAACAGCACCCGGATTTTAAACGCCTTAAACCTGAAGACGTTCAATGTGCTGAAGCTCAGCTCCAGATTAAAGCCCTGCCTGGCAAAGGCGTCAGTCTGATTGAGCTGATGCGCAAAGGGAGGGTAAATGGCTTAGAAGCTGAAGTTACCACTCAGCCCGATATGGCCAAAATGATGGGTTACAGTATGCATACCCATT
This sequence comes from Candidatus Sericytochromatia bacterium, assembly GCA_913773825.1. Lineage (GTDB taxonomy): Bacteria > Cyanobacteriota > Sericytochromatia > UBA7694 > UBA7694 > CAJYHH01. Next base: position 419 of record CAJYHH010000011.1, read on the forward strand.
CTGCGGTTTTTGCTGAGGTCGAAGTCGATGAAGCCTTTGGAACAGTAAAGGTCACGCGGATTGTGAGCGCGATTGCCGGTGGACGGATTCTTAACCCTAAAACGGCTCGCAGCCAGATTTTGGGCGGTATGGTCTGGGGCATCAGCATGGCGCTTGAAGAAGAAACAATTATGGATCAGGCTTTAGGTCGCTATATTAATCCCAGTTTTGCGGAATACCATATTCCGGTGCAGGCTGATATTGGAGAGCTGGAGGTGATTTTTGTGCCCGAACAAGATGACAAAGTCAACCCACTCGGCGTAAAGGGTTTAGGCGAAATTGGCATGGTCGGTGTGGCTGCCGCTGTGGCCAACGCGGTCTATCACGCGACGGGTAAGCGGGTGCGCCAGCTGCCGATTACCCTGGATAAACTGCTATGAGCCAGCTGATTCAGATCTGTAAACAGGCTGCAGCCGCTCCTGAGTCTGAATGGGCATTGGCCAGCCTGGTAGAGACTCAAGGTTCAACTTATCGTAAACCCGGTGCCAGACTGCTGATTAGTCCCGAAGGCCAGACCTGGGGTGTTTTAAGTGGTGGCTGCTTAGAAGCGGAAATTGCGCTTCATGGGCAAGCGGTCATTGCCAGCGGAGAACCGATGCATCTGAGCTATGACACGCGGGTCTTGTTTGGCTGTGACGGTGAGCTGGAAATTTTAATTGAAAAAATTCCGGCTGCTGGCAAGCGGGGGAATCTGCTGACAGAATTAGGAGAATCTCTGACCAAGCGCCAGTCCGTCTGGCTGGAAACCCGTTATCTGGGTAAAGATTGCGGCACGGTGCTGCAGAATCAGCCCATTAGCGAGACCTGGGGGTCGTTTGTACAGGAAGTCCCTTTACCCGTCAGGCTGTTATTGCTGGGTTCTGGCCCTGAAATTGCACCCTTGCTCTGTTTAAGCGCCTGTTTAGGCTGGGT
>CAJYHH010000012.1 GCA_913773825.1 Candidatus Sericytochromatia bacterium
TTACAACAGCAGGCTCTGGCGACGAGATCTGGATTGCAGCAGGCACGTATAAACCCCACGCCAGCGATCCGAATGTCTCGTTTGTCATGAAAGACGGTCTGGCCATCTACGGCGGCTTTGCCGGTAACGAAACCCTGTTAACGGCACGGAACTTCAAGACCAACAAAGTCATCCTGTCAGGTGATCTCGACAGCAATGACGACATGAGTGGCGATTACCTCATCAATTACAGCGGCAATACCAAAGATCTGATTGGTTTTGCAGGCCGCAGCTACATTCTCGATGGCGTAACCCTGCAAGGCAGCACAGCCACAGCGATGAGTATGGGTACCCAAGGCAGTCCTGTCGTTCGTAACGTGATCTTCCGCTACAACTTCTCATCTTTTGGCGGAGCAGCGATTTATCTCGCCACCGGCAACGCAACGCTCGAAAATCTGGTCTTTGAGCATAATCTGTCTTCAGGCACTACGAGTGGTGCGGGCCGAGGCGGCGCGATCTTTATCACCAGTAACGGTAACTTAAAACTCAATAACGCCATTTTCTTTAAAAATCGTGCTGAGGGCAACCGTGGTAACGGCGGCGCTGTTTCTGTAGCCGAATTTGGCAGCCAGATGACGCTTACCAACGTGGCGTTTTCGCAAAACTCAGCTTCCAACCGCGGGGGTGCGCTCGATTTTTACGATAATATTACGCTCCGCAACGTGACTCTGGCAGATAATACCGCAACCAACGGCGGAGGGATTTTTAGAACCACTGGCACGTTCAATGCAAAGAATCTACTGTTTTGGAACAGCTCGATCAGCTTCACTACAGCAGGGCCAGAAAATGGCAATATCACCCTGCCTAATGCCAGTACCCCCTTTGTCAATGCGAACAATCCGGCTGGAGCTGACGGAATCTACTTTACGGCTGACGATGGTCTGAACCTCAATAGTTCGGCAACTGACGCGATCAATGCTGGCGTCAACGATGAAACGCCAACCACCACAATTCCGGCGCTGGATATTCTTAGCCGAGCGCGACTTGGCGGTTTTCACGAGCCCGGTGCTTATGAATATGGCTATTAAATGTTCTTTTTGAGTGTTCTTCCCATGATGACTAACATCCGCAAGCCCTAGCCAGTTTTAACTTCAGGAGAATGACATGGTTTTTAAATTTCGCAAGCTGCCGCTGCTAAGCCTGTGTCTGCTCAGCGCCTGCCAAAGCGGGACTTCTCAGCTGGCCAGACCTCAGACGCTGCCTCAGCAAAGTGTCCAGACTCAGGCCGTCAAGCCCGACATGCCGCGCCTGACCTATATTCCCAAGCCTCAGCCTTTTGCCCGGATCGAATCCACGCCTTCAGCAGAAGCCGGTAAACGCAGCCTGCGCCTGAGCTTTAACTATCCCTTGCCTGGCACGGGTTTTAACACCAAAGCCTTTAGCTGCGGCGAAGTGGCCTCTGCCAGCGTTGAAGTCTATGGTGGCCCACTGACGAGCCCGATTTACGCTGATGGCTCAGACCCAACGACCCATCGCTTTACCGCCAATGCCTGTACGATTAGCGCCACCTTATCCAATGTGCCTTATGGCCAGCTGATTTTTCGGATTCGCTTATATAACCCCGCTGGCCAGCTGCTGACGGGTTCTGAATTAAAAGGCGCTGTGATTGTGGATCAGACTGTTCAGACACTTGAGCTCAGCTATCGTCAGGTGATTGCCGCCCAGATTATCGAAAGCTTAAGCGCTGGCCCAATCAGCGATCAGTTTTTAGCCCAAAACATTGACTTAGGTGCTCTCCAGACTAAAATCGAAGCGATTATGCAGGTCACAGGCAGCTTTCCCAACTATACTTTTACCCATCATCCCAGCCTGATTGACGTGCCCGCTTTAGTCACGGC
>CAJYHH010000013.1 GCA_913773825.1 Candidatus Sericytochromatia bacterium
CACAGAAGACTACACTCTTTCCCTACACGACGCTCTTCCGATCTCCAGAATACAAATTCGCAATATCCAGCGTATCAACCACTCGGCCACCTTCAGCCGTGACAATCGTACCGGTACCGCGAGCCTGTAAAGTGCCTGCTGTGCCGGAGGCATTAAAAGTAAAAGGAGTCCCGGGATTGGTATTGCCCGTCAAAGGGCCACCTGCGATGCCCACAGTTGAAAACCAACCCGTTAAAAAGTTAAAGGCTGTACGACCCGCGCCAGCATCCTGAGCCGTGTTGGTTGAAAGGCCGTTCATAGCTGGACGGTCATTGCCCCAGGCAGCGTTACTGGCGTTCATTGCAACGTCAAGGTCAGAGGCCAAAGCATTACTGAGCTGGGTAATCAAAGTCTGAACGCGAGAGTTGAGCAGGGCACGGTATTCAAACAAAAAGGTCAGGTTGTCGTCGTTCTGTTTATCAGTTTCTTCACGCTTAAGAATAGCGCGAGTGGTGGGGTTCCAGATAAAACCACCTGTTGTGCTGGACATGCCGGTTGCTGTACGTGTGAGACGCTGATTATGAACGTCTGCACCCGTCAGATTAACTCCCAGCTGAACGTTTCCAATACCTGCCATAGTATAAAACCTTTCCTTGTATCACTCTCTCGAGTCGGGCGCGTTGTAAACGCTTGATTAAACGCTTGAGCGTAAAAAGCAGGACCGTGACGGACACGGCCCTGCGCCATGTTGTAAATTCTCTCTTTGAAGCTCTGACAGCAAAAGCTGTTAGGCGTAGGGATTAGCGTCCAAAGCCTGAACGGCTTCGTCAGTCTGAACACGTTGGGAGTTCAGACGCTTTAAATCTTCTTCAACGGAGTCTTTTTCAGCCCCAGCTTTGAGGTAATCAAGATATTTACTCATAACGGTACCCAAACCGTTAATCGCGTCAGCCGCAAAAGTTGCAAGATTGAACTTTTCACCGCGAGACCCTGCTGTAACACCTTTGATGACAGTGCCTAGCAGATTTAAAGCAGCACCGATCACGCCGTAAAAAGCAGCTTCTTCTGATTTTTCAGCGGCAATTTTTTTAAAGGTTAGATCAACAGCTTTGTCGTTTTGTTCTGACAGCTCTTGAGAACGGGCGTCTTTTTCACCCATAAATTTAGAAGTAATCACGTTGTTGTTACGCAGCATACGCTGTTGCTCAACATTGGTCATGCCGAGCTCACAAACGGCGCGGCTGAGAGAGGCTGCTGAAGACCATGCGCTCATAGTCAGATTCCTTTCAATCGAGAGAATTTCACATGTGCTTTATCCGGTAAGCTGGCTTGAGCCTGACCGTGCTTAATATATATTTAAAGAAGATCTCAATCTATTAAATAAACATTTAAATCTGTTCAAATAATCTCAGTCCAGTCTTAGCTTAGTCACACACAGGCAAAAGCCTGATCCAAAGTCAGGCTTTTGGCTGATTTAGCTAAGCTTTTAGAAAATTCACCCTGATCTCCAGACTCGGGATTTAGCAATTAAACACCACATTGACCCTAAGCTTGTGAATATCTTAAAATACACCGGGTATACACATAAGGATGAGACATGCACACTCATATCACGATCAAAAATGCCAATGAGCACAATCTTAAACACGTCAATCTGAAACTGCCCCGCAATCAACTGATTGTTTTTACTGGCGTCAGTGGCTCAGGCAAGTCCAGCCTGGCTTTTGACACCATTTTTGCAGAGGGTCAGCGCCGCTACGTTGAGTCCCTGTCTGCTTATGCCCGCCAGTTTTTAGGACAGATGCAAAAGCCTGATGTTGAACTAATTGAAGGCTTGTCTCCGGCCATCTCGATCGACCAGAAATCCACCAGCCATAACCCTCGTTCAACGGTTGGTACGGTTACAGAAATTTACGATTATCTCCGTCTGCTTTATGCCCGGATTGGCATCCCTCACTGCCCCAACTGCGGCGATAAAATCAGCTCTCAGACCATCGACCAAATTGTGGATCAGGTGATCTCTCTACCAGAGGGGACGAAGCTCTATCTGTTAGCGCCTTTAGTGCGTGGCCGTAAAGGGGAGTATAAAGCTCTGCTTGATACCCTGCTACGGGATGGCTTTACCCGCGTGAAAGTTGACGGCGTTTATCGAGAGCTCAGCGAAGAAATTGAGCTTGAAAAAAATAAAAAACATGATATCTCGCTCGTCATTGACCGCATTCGGATTAAAAACGATCTGCAATCACGCCTGACTGAATCCCTGCAACTGGCTTTAGAAAAAGGTGAAGGTCTGGCAATTGTTGAAGAGATGGACGGTGCTTTTTCTCATCTCTATAACCAGAATCTGTCCTGCCCCAGCTGTGGATTTAGCTTCCCAGAGATCTCACCGCGGATGTTTTCGTTTAATAATCCGTTTGGGGCCTGCTCTGAATGCCATGGCTTAGGCGCTCGTCAAGAATTAGTGGAGTCCAAAATTGTGCCAGTGCCTTCTCAGAGTCTGGCTCAGGGGGCGGTTCGCCCTTGGGCGCGCAGCCTGGATCAAAACGGTAGTTATCTGAATACTCTGCTTGAAGCCCTGCAAAAAGAGCTTAAGTTTGACTACGACATTCCCTTTGAAGAATTACCCGCCAAAATCCGAAAAGTTTTGTTGCATGGCTATGACAAACGGCTCAAAGTCAATTACACGGGTTCAGGCGGATCAAACTACAGCTTTTTTACGCGCTTTGAAGGGGTCATTCCACGCCTGAAGCGGCTGTATGAAGAAAGCAGCTCAGAATCAACGCGTGCTGACATTGAACGCTATATGGAAAAAATCCCCTGTGAGGCCTGCGGCGGTTTACGCCTGCAAAAGACATCACTAGCAGTTAAAGTCGGCAGCTGTTCCATTGCTGAAATCACAGGTTTTTCGATTGAGCACTTTTATCAGTGGTTAGAAGGCCTCAATCTGACTGAGCGTGAGATGTTAATTGCTGAGCTGATTTTACGTGAGTTACGCGAGCGTTCACGCTTTTTGCTGAATGTTGGCCTGGATTATTTGAGCCTGAGTCGCAGTGCCAATACGCTTTCTGGCGGTGAGGCTCAGCGGATTCGCTTAGCGACTCAGATTGGCTCAGGACTTGTCGGCGTACTCTATATTCTCGACGAACCCAGCATTGGCTTACACCAGCGCGACAATACCCGCCTGCTCGCCACCTTGCAGCATCTGCGCGATTTGGGCAATACCCTGATTGTAGTTGAACACGACGAAGATACGATTAAAGCGGCTGATTATCTGGTGGATATTGGCCCTAAAGCCGGTCGCCACGGCGGCATGATTGTCGCCCAGGGTAGCCTGAGCGATATTGAAAATGCCGCTGAATCGCTTACCGGTCAGTATATGTCTGGCGCAAAAAGAATTAGCGTGCCCCAAAAGCGCCAGAAAGGTAATGGCAATAAGCTTCAGATTCGCGGCGCGCGTCTGAATAACCTCAAAAATCTGGACGTTGATATTCCGCTGGGTCAGTTGATCTGCGTAACTGGCGTCAGCGGCTCAGGTAAATCTACGCTGATCAACGAGATTTTAGCACCGTATCTGGAACATCATCTTAATCGCAATAGCCCTAAGCCAATGGGCGTTGATAGCGTTACAGGGCTTGAGTACATCGATAAACTGATCCGGATTGACCAATCCCCAATCGGCCGCACTCCGCGTTCAAACCCCGCAACGTATACAGGCCTGTTTACACCGATTCGCGAACTCTTTGCCCAAAGTGTTGAAGCCAAAGTCAGAGGCTATAAACCCGGTCGCTTTAGCTTTAACGTCAAAGGCGGTCGCTGTGAGGCCTGCGAAGGCGACGGCATGCTCAAAATTGAAATGCATTTCCTGCCAGATGTTTATGTGCCTTGTGAGGTCTGTAAAGGTCAGCGCTATAATCGCGAAACTTTACAGGTCAAATGGAAAGGCGCCAGCATTGCAGATGTGTTGAATATGACCGTTGAAGAAGCGCTTAATCTGTTTGAAAACATTCCGGCTTTAGAGCGTAAATTACAAACACTCTCAGATGTTGGTTTAGATTATGTGCAGCTCGGTCAATCAGCCACAACACTCTCTGGCGGTGAAGCCCAGCGCGTTAAGCTCGCGACTGAGCTAAGCAAGCGCAGCACGGGTAAAACCCTGTATCTGCTGGATGAACCCACCACCGGCCTGCATTTTGCGGATGTCGACAGATTACTTGACGTAATTCAGCGCCTGGTCCAAAAAGGCAATACGGTACTAGTAATCGAGCATAATCTCGATGTCATCAAACTGGCGGATCATATTATCGATCTGGGGCCTGAAGGCGGTAATCGGGGTGGACAGCTGGTGGCTCAGGGTACACCTGAACAAGTTGCCCTCAATCCTGACTCTCATACGGGTCATTACCTTAAACCCTTGCTCAATCTCTCTGGCGAGGCTGCTCTGAGCCCTGCCAAAGAGAAAGTCAAAAAGCCTGCCAAGGCGACAAAAGCTGCTAAGGCCAGCAAACCAGAAGCCAGTAAACCTGCTAAAAAGACAAGCAAAAAATCAGCCTGATTGATCAGCTGATTAACTAACCGAATTAACGAATAAAACAAGCGTCAGATGAAAATCAATCTGACGCTTGTTTGTTTATTTGTACGGCCTGGCAGTCTTGGCTAAGTGCCCGGGCTATTTAAGCAAGTTAAGCAAAACTAGAAAATCTCTTTAAAGAAGTCCTGCATGGCCTGCCAGGAGCGACGATCAGACTCTGCGTTATAGGCGTTATTATCTGTCGGACCCGTGCGCGGGCCCGAATCAGGATTGGTAAAGGCATGAACCGTATTAGAATAATTCACAAACTGCCAGTCCACACTGCCTTTGTCCATTTCAGTTTTAAACTTGGCAATGTCTTCAGCCGGAACAGCTGTATCGTCAGCGCCATTTAAGACTAAAACTTTACCCTTGATATTGCTACCTTCGTTTTCTGTTGGGCGTAAGCCACCGTGAAAGACCACAAAACCTTTGGCGTCTGCTCCGCTACGGGCCAACTCTAGAGCCATGGTGCCGCCAAAACAATAGCCAATTGCAGCTGTTTTAGTCGCATCTACCAGTGCTTGAGTACGCAGAATCTCAAAACCAGCGTTAGCACGGGCTTTAGCTAAAACTCTATCGTTGTAATACTTACTGGCTTCTTGACCTGAAGCTGGGGGCTGGGGCCGAATGCCTTTGCCGTAGATATCAGCAGCAAAAGCCACATACCCCAGCTCAGCCAACTGGCGCGCACGACCGCGCACGTAGTCATTAAGACCTGTCCATTCATGGATCACCAGTACCCCTGGGCGCTTACCCGTTTGATTGGCGTTATAGGCTAAATAACCTTCTAAAACCTGATCACCCTGACGATATTCAATGGTTTCCGTTTTGATATCAGCCGCAATGGGTGCCGAAGCTGTAGGGCTAGGTTGAGCCGTGGGCTGAGCAGTTGGCTGTGGAGAAGGTGTGCCTGGATTACTGGGATTACCTGGGGTTGCAGCACAGGCCGCTATGCTGGCCTTCCTGCGCGAGCAGATCGCGCTGCACGCCGTGCCGCCCGGCATGCTGTGCTTCGAGATCACCGAGACGGCCGCGATCGCGCGCATGTCCAACGCCATCCGGCT
>CAJYHH010000014.1 GCA_913773825.1 Candidatus Sericytochromatia bacterium
AAATTGACAGACAGCACAGGGTGCAGCGGGGATGCCGTTTTCACATTAATACGAAGCAGGAAACGCAGCGCTTTCTGACCGCGGGTATTGCCAATCAATCCTTCAGCCAGCCACTGCTCGGCATATAATCCACTAATATGGCGTCGCCCGCTGTGAATAGTAGAACCCTGGGCTTGTTTAATGTATGGCTCCAGTATGGCGCGTCTTTCTAACAGAGAATCATCAGAAGCAGTATAATTATCACTGTCAAAATAAAACTTCATGTGGGGGTACTCTGAAGAGAGATAATGAACATTAACATCTTCATTTACTGGCTTCGTGCCATCTTTAATGAACAATTCAGGCAGGCAAAACCCGGGAGCCACAGGTATTTCATTCTCCTGCCTGGCAGAGATCCGCTTTAGTAGATCTGTCAGTTCAGAAATCTTTTGTGGAACATTATTTCCATATATTTCCGGGAAATCTTTGCGATCTTCATCATAGCGCGGCGATGCTCCGTTTCTGGCTTCCATTGTTGTTTCTATTGCCATACCATTTGTATACATATGTGCCTCAATAATTCGCGCAGAATCGTAAACCTGGGTACTCTCATTTCGCTCAAATATCACTCCTTCCATACCGTCTGGCAGAGAATAAACACCCTTAAGATAAGGCATATCTGCAGGCCTTAATGTTTTCTCAGCGCGTAACTCAGCCTCTCTTAATCGAATTTTTTGTTCAAACGCCGGGCGGTATATACGCTTGTACTCTATCGGTGATTTCTCAATAAATGCCATAACACTATTCTGCGTTGCGGTAAATATGTCCGGCAGGTCAATCAGATAACGGCCGACGCAGCGGGTGGTCATTTTGTGTGTAAAGTGCTTCACGTTTTTACGCTCCTCTTCAGTCAGCTTTATTTCCGGCTGCAGCCAGCTAAAGCCATACCAGCCGGCAAAAATGCCAGCCAGCAGTACTATTACTACAATTGCTTTTTTTATACTCATTCATACCTCAGCGCGGTCTGCTGTATCTGCTGCACAATTTTTACCAGCGCCCGCAGGGTAAACTGCTGTGCAAGTCGGTGTTTAAACGCCGCCTCATGAGAAACCGAAACCTGAAAACTCGCCTGTAAATGATGCTCAGCAATCCTTCCCGAGCGTACCGGAACCGTGCCATCTCCTGATTCTTCAGCTGGCAAAATCTGGTAAGTCTGGTGAATACCCTTTGCCCAGCCGCTACCTGAAAGGGGAGAAGAAACGCTTCGCTTATCAAACATCTCGGTTTTATCTACCGCGCGTCCTGCAAGTCCGTCACGCTGGCGGTTACGGTTCAGCCATGCGTCAGCGCGACGTGTGTTAGCCCGCCAGCAAACATCACCATAAGAACGATACGTTAATTCGGCGCTGTAGAATGCCCAGCTATGAGGATGATATTTCCCTGAAATTCCCTCAATAAAAGGCTGAACTTTCCGTTTAAGAATTTTTGAAAAAATTTGCCAGTCTTTGTCACGGTCTTCCGCAGTATGACTTTTTTCCGGGTTAATAAAATGATCCTCACATAGCCCCCACCACTTATCCCGCTGCAGATAGATTTCTTTGTAAGGATCGGTTTCCGGAAAAGCATAGGTAGTTTGATCATCGATAATCTTCAGCCAGCGCTGCCCGTAAGCTGTGCCCGGCAACAGCTGTAGTGGACCAGGCGATTGTGAGAGCACCACAGTCATAAATTTGGCGTTTGCTCCTAAAGCATGTGCAGCCATTGCGCCGGTAAAATTATCGGTGCCGTTTTCATTTCCGGCTTTCATTC
>CAJYHH010000015.1 GCA_913773825.1 Candidatus Sericytochromatia bacterium
TGTTGCCAATATTGGTGAAACCCTGATTGCTGATCATCGCATCCCGCTGATTTCAGCAACCGGTTCAACCCGCATGGGCAAGCGCGTGGGTGAAGTGGTCGGTGGCCGTCTCGGTCGCTCGATTTTAGAACTTGGCGGCAATAACGCCATCATCCTGACGCCTGATGCTGATATGAAAATGGCGCTGCCAGCCATTGTCTTTGGTGCGGTGGGCACCTGTGGACAGCGCTGTACGTCGACGCGTCGTCTGATCATTCATGAATCGATCTATGACAAAGTCAAAGAAACGATTCTGAATGCTTATCAGGGTCTCAAAATTGGCAATCCGCTGGATGAAAACAATCACGTTGGTCCCTTGATCGACAAAGATGCTGTTGCGATGATGCAGCGCGCGCTGGATGCGGTTAAAGACCAGGGTGGTGCGGTTGTCTACGGTGGCCAGCCTTTAGAAGGCGCTGGTTTTGAAAGCGGCTGCTATGTTACCCCTGCGGTGGCAGAAGCCCAGCCTGAAATGGAAATTGTTCAGGACGAAACCTTTGCACCGATTCTCTATCTGCTTAAATACAGCGGCGGCGTAACCGACGCAATTGCGGTACAGAACGGTGTTAAACAGGGGCTGTCCTCTTCGATCTTTACCACCAATATGCGTGAATCTGAGCGCTTCTTGTCAGCGCTGGGTTCTGACTGCGGCATTGCCAACGTCAACATCGGCACATCAGGTGCTGAAATTGGCGGCGCATTTGGCGGCGAAAAAGAAACCGGTGGTGGCCGTGAATCTGGCTCTGACGCCTGGCGCGCCTATATGCGTCGTCAGACCAATACGATCAACTTTGGCAGCGAATTGCCATTGGCTCAAGGCATCAAGTTTGATATCTAAAGCCTAAATAAGCAATTAAGCTTCAGGCCCCCTCACTGAAAACTCAGTAAGGGGGCCTGTTTGAAAAAATACTGGCTTATGCCCAGTTTATGGCTTGGGCAGACTGAAGGCGTGGTAAAAGTTCGCGGGCTTCCAGAAGAAACTGGTTTTCGTCGATGTCGAGATCACCGCGAAGATTTGGATCTTCACAGTAGGCGTCCGTCAAAGCCATCAGTTCATCAAGTAGGAGACCAACAGCACGTCCGTAGCTGAGTTGATCCTCTCGGTAACGATCAATAAATTGCGTACTGAACTCAGGCGGAGTGATTTTTCCGTTAAGCACTGCTTCTAGCAGATCGAGATAAGGCTGATGAGGAACATTCATTTTAGCTGCCGCCCCATAGAATTCCGGTGGTTAAGAGATGCTCTTTTGCATCAGGATTAGGCTTCCAGGCAGAAAGCATCTCGCTATTATCTTTTCTTTTCATGACTACAATACCAGTAGTCGGGTTGTAAAAATGGGTAACGGGAATATTCCCGCGCTTGTAAAGGCCATCTATCATGATCGTGTTAGGATCCTGGATGTGATTACTCAAAGCTTGGCCAAACTGGTCGCGATTAGCGAGATTGTAGTTTTTGGGCAGCCCGAAAATTTCGGCGTGTTTGTATTTACTCTGGAGCTGAATGGGTGTCATGGCCATTTCACGGACCCCCCCCAGTTTCAGGGTTCCGCCGCTGACACCGCGAGCAATGGCTTGAGCGTCGCCTAGCTCACTGATAAACTGGCTAACTAGCTTTTGTCCCCGGTCAAAGTCCAGATTGTCAATGGCGCCCTTGGCTTCATCAAGTAGGCTACCCAGTCGAGTTGCAATTTGCTCTGCTCCTGGGACGCGGCGTAAATGATTTAATGCGTCAATTGAACGTTTTCCGACATTGACTAGTTCGAGCGCTTTACGGGCTGTGTTCCACTCGCCCAAAATCGGAAAAGCATTCATGATGGCATTGCCAATGTGTGACCCAACACCCGGAGGCGGCATGCCACTAATAGCTGCAATCGCGATATCAAGCGCGCCATCGATGGCTGTATCAGCTGCAACCTTAGCTGCCCACCAAGCTGCACCAATTACAGCAGGCGCGACGTTCTCAACTTCGATCTCACGGCTGTCGACGCGGATTACACTTTTGTCCTGTCTGGCTCGCCCGACTTCCAGTTGATCTGGTGTCAGTTCGCTGCCTTGGCGTAATGCTGTTGCCAGCATACTGCCTTCATCACCCTGAGTATCAGGGCCGCCCAGTTGGGCATCAATGTGATGGCCGACTTCAGAACTGAGCACAGCAGCAAGTCCAGCAGGATTTTGGCGGTAGTCTGAACTGATAAACACTGTTCCACCTTGCTCAGGCGAATAACCAGCTGCATTGCCTTGTAAGACATCAGGCTCAACAAAGCGTAGATTTGGCGGCAGAGGCAGCTCACCAGCCTGTGCCTGACTCACTAATTGCTGACGTTTTTCGGGAGTCAGTTTATCGCCGTAAATCTGATCAAGAATTTGTCCAAAGCGTTCAGGTTGTTCGGTGGCTAACGCTTTAAATTGTTCTTGAACGGCCTGACGAGCCTGAGTCAGGACTGTTTCATCGCTGGGGGCTGGTGGTGTTCCGAATGTTACACTATTGGGCTCAATTGGTGTATCTTGAAGGCCCTGTTGAACGGCGATACTTTCCTGTGGAAGGGTGATTTCTTGAGTGGGTTGGGCTGATGCTTGAGATTGTGTGAGGGGATGAGAAGGCTTTGTCTCAGCCAAAAGAAGTTGGCTAGGAACAGGAGAAACAGAGGGTACAGATTGGAGCATAAAAACCTTTATAGCAAGCAACTTTGGAATCTATCTTATCCCAGGATACCGACTCTATCAAGTTGGAGAATGATTTGATTTTTGGCTTTATGCTGATAATGTTCTGTTTTTTTGTTGAAATAAAGTTGGTTTTATTTGGGTTTTATGGCTAAGAGTGTTTTTGCGTTTTGATTTTAATCTTGCCCTATTAGCCGTTTTTTCAGGCTTTGAAGCAATTCAGGAAAAACTCTCAGCTGACGTTCGATCTGAATATCATCAAAGCTGGTAATACTGCGGGTCAACTCAGCTGAATAGCTGACAAGTTGGGCTAAAGGATAACGCTGGCCCAGTTCATAGATGCTGCTGGCAAATTTATCCAGCTGACTGAGTTTTTGGTTGTGCAGCAGCTGCACAGCCAGGTTTAGAGGTTCTTGTTCAAGCTGGCTGATTAAGTCACGGAGCTGCTGGGTATTGATGGGAGTATCTAAGCGGCTTGTTGATGTGATGGGCTGATTTTCAGCAGTCTGAATCATCGCCTGATGGGGTAAATAGGGCATCAGGCTGGTATACAGGGTTTGGGGATCAATTGGTTTTTTAAGACAGGCTTTAAACCCAGCTGCAATTAATTGATCTAACTCATGCTGCATCACAGAGGCTGTCAGGGCCAGTATAGGAATCTGGCTGGTATTGGGATCTTGAGCCAAAGCCTGAAGGGCTGTAAAACCGTCCATGACCGGCATCCGAATATCCATCAAAATCACGTCTGGCTGATGTTGCTGGGCCAGCTCTACGGCTTGCTGACCATTAACCGCTTCAATTAGTTCAAAGGGCTGAGTTTTGAGCATTTCAAGCAGCAGCAGGCGATTAACGGCAATATCGTCTGCCAGCAATAATTTTCCGGTTTGAAACTGAATCTGGCTGACGGGGATGACTTCATTTACAGGGCTTGCGACAACCTGAATTTGGTTTAAAGCAACCGTAAACACTGAGCCTTGACCAGGTACGCTGTTGACGCTGAGCTGACCTTGCATCATGGTGACGAGTTTTTGGGTAATCGCCAGGCCCAGGCCGGTGCCCCCATATTTTTGGTTTTCTTGGCCTGTCTGTTGTCTAAAGGCTTCAAAGATCTGGCTGAGTTCAGATGCTGGAATCCCAATGCCTGTATCGACAATGCTTAATTCCAGATCGAGTAAATCAGGCTGTCCGGCTTCAGATGATTGAGTTTGAACAGGGCTCAGCTGGCCACTGACGCGAATCTCAACCTGGCCTTGTTCTGTAAATTTTAGAGCGTTGCCGACGAGATTAAATAAAATTTGGCGCAGCCTGATTTCATCTAACATCAGATGGGTGGGTAAGTCTTGCTGGAGCTCAAGACTCAGGCTTAAGCCTTTTTCCTGAGCTTTTTGGCTAAAGATCTGAAGGGTTTCTTCGAGGAGTCGGCGTAAAACCACAGGGGCATAGTGAAGCTCAAGTTTGTCTGCTTCGATTTTACTGAGATCGAGAATATCGTTAATCAGAGTCAGCAGAGCTTGCCCGCCGGTTTTAATCGCCTGAAGATAAGCCTGCTGGTTTAAATCTGCTTCGCGTTCCAGTAAGCCCGTAAAACCCAAAACAGAGTTTAAAGGTGTCCGGATCTCATGAGACATATTCGCTAAAAATTCGCTTTTGACCCGACTGCTCTCTAAAGCGCGCTCCGTTGCGGCTTCAGCCAGTTGTTTGGCTTGATTGAGCTCTTGGGTACGTTCACTTACGCGATGTTCCAACTGGGTCTGGTAGAG
>CAJYHH010000016.1 GCA_913773825.1 Candidatus Sericytochromatia bacterium
AGTCAGTATCGTGATCGCTTCCAGAACAGTGGTTATCTGCAGGCCAATAGCAACGGTGGTTTTGATGTCGACGAAAATCGCCTCGAAACGGATCTCAAAGCGAAGCTGAATGTTGACACCCAGCTTGACGGCAATAGCGATAACAATGACACCAGCCGCGTCTGGACCCAGATCAACGCTGATGCCCTGGCCCGTCTGAGCAGCCGCAGCTATGATAATCGCAGCTGGAGTTCAGATACCCAGACCATGGCGGATGGTTCGGTTAACAGCAATTTCTACACGATGTTCCGCAATCGTTCATCTGAGCGCAATGTAACCATGACGGATCTTAAGAGTGACACCAACACTGTCTTTAAACTCGAAGAGCGCGGCAGCAATTTTACTCGCACCGCACAGCGTCGCAGTGAGCGTCAGCTTGATGGCACGATTCACACCATGACATCGCTTACAACTAACTTTACCAGCGGCGATAAGCTCGAAATCTTTGAGGACCGTTATAGCAGCGTTCAGGGTAGTGGTTCTGGTACCGGTACCTTCCGCCTGACCCGTGCTGATGGCAGTCAGCAGTCTGGCGATCTGCGCACCATGCTGACCGCTGACGGCAGTCTGACCAGCTACATTGATTCGGATAGCCAGGACCTGATGCTGCGTGAAGACGCTCAAGGTCGCGGCAGTCTGTCACTGCGCGGTACAGATGGCTGGGACGGCAACTGGACTAATGTTGACTTTAACACCATGTTCAACAGCATGACGCAGCTTTCTTCCAGAAGCTAATTTTGCTCTAAGCCTTTAAATCAGGGGGAGGACTTTGGTCCTCCCTTTTGCTTGATCAAAATAGAGCAATCGGGTTGTCAGTTGACTAGAATCTGGAGCAAGCGCTTATTCGAGTGGGTCTGAGATTACAGCCCTCAACTTGCGGTTTTACACATGTTGACTCTCGCTTGACTCCTTAAGCTTATGATGTCAAAGCACAGATACCCTCTCAGGGCTTAGCCGCTGACCAAACCTCTGCTTTAGCTTTATCTGGACACAAACACCCTCAATATCTTACTTGAACAAGTGAATGAATTAGCGGTCTGGCTAGCTTTAGACCTTTTGTTCTTGACGCCACTTAGCTTTAGACTGATATCCCGAATGAATTTACCCAACGCAGCAATGAGCTCTGTGGTAGTGTGTTGACTTTGGGTGAGACAATGAGCCTGCTCGACGATGAAATGCTCATCGCCCTTTTGGCGATGCTTGATATTGATGCCGCCTCAGGTGGTGTGTACAGGTGGTGTGTAACGGACTACGTTTACTCAATGTGAAGACAATAGCCAGCAACAAGAATCTTTACTGGTTCCCGAACTGGCTGAACCAGCTGTTAGCCCCAGACTCAGTATCCGCTTCAACATTCTTTAGGGCTGACCAGCCCTATTCGTCTGCCCTACTGGTCAGCCCTAAAGATCAGCAGGATGATTAGCCAAACAGGCTTTTAACCCCTAAACCGATTAAAACTAGCCCACCAAAGAGCTCTGCTCGTTTACCAAAATGCACGCCGAGCTGTTTACCAAACTGGCTGCCCAGCAAAGCTAAGCCAAACGAAAAGACCCCCACCACCAGAGTGGCCTGTAAAGCATCAAGATCAAGACTTTTAAGTGAAATACCGGCTGCCAGTGCATCGATGCTGGTTGCAATCGATAACATCAGGTAGTCGCGAGTATGGGCCAAGGGAGTGGGCTCTTCATCATCAGCTTCACTTTCTCGGCTTTCTAGCAGCATTTTGACGCCGATCCCACAGAGCAGAGCTGCGGCAATCCAGTTCATGCCCTGGGTCAAAAATCCCGTTAGCAAGCTGCCGGTTAAATGGCCGAGTAAGAGCATACCGCCCTGAAAAAGGCCAAACAGAACGGCCAGGATCAGCATCGGCTTTAGTTCAGAGCTGCGGATACCCTGTGAAATCGAAATGGCAAAGCAGTCTAGCGCCAAGCTAAAGCCGAGCAGCAGCAAAGGTAATAAGTCAGTCAGAAGGGATGTCATGTGGTCCTCCAGAATAATTAAGCGGAGGCTAAAGAAAAGCTGACATGCGCCGGCCTTCCTTGTCGCACTCCACGACAAAGACAGGCCGGAGGTCTGGCTGAACAGGTCTGTGCCTGTTGATGCGACCATGGTTAAGCTATTGCTGAATCACCAAGTTTGTTGACCGCATCCCCTGCTGTAACAGGGTAGTTACTCCCCTCCGGGATGTAACAAGAACTTTTGTATGTTAGGCTGGCCAAAGGCTGATCGTCAAGCAGGTTTATTTCACGATTTGGACCCAAAAACAGCGCTATAATAGCTCTCACATGTAAGTTCAGCTGTTCAAACTATTTAAGCGGGTTATGCGCTGCCTGGCGCCTGGTCTCTGTGGGCGGCCTTGTTTATGCAGTTGCTGCAGATTCAGCCTCTGATGACGCTGAGCAGGAGTATTAACATCACTTACCGCATACACAAAACGGCGGCACAAGTCCGGGTGGTGCATGACTGTACTGAGCACATTTGTCTGAATGGTCTAAATGTGTTGCTTGTTTTGGACTCTGATCATGCTGTTCATCAGATTGAGCTGCAACCGGCTCTGCCTGACAGATGGATAAGTAAGTCAATTTGTGAGTTGTTTAGCCCTGACGCCTGATTGTTCTTTTTTCTGCCACAAGCGTGAGCTTGTAACAGCCACAAACCGTTATGTTGCTTAATTAATTAGCTGGAGCTTTAAAAACAGAGCTGATTTCAGAACATGTTGTCTGACTGATTGAGTAAAAAAAGTTAACGGAGGATTTTGATGTACCCTGCTGTTAAAGTATTGATCAGCGCTGTGTTAATTGTGCTGGTCAGTGAAGTGTCTAAAAAGTTCCCGACTCTGGGCGGTTTAATTGCCTCCCTGCCCCTGTTATCTGTTTTGGGGATGATCTGGCTTTATGCTGATACCCGTGATACCGAATTACTGGCTACTCATTCACTAGGAACCTTCTGGTTTGTTCTGCCTAGTTTGCCGATGTTTTTAGCGATGCCCTGGCTTTTGCGTAAGGGACTGTCTTTTACTGTCACATTGAGTCTTGTTTGCCTGCTTACCGTTAGTCTGTATGTGCTGATGGGAATGCTGCTTAAACGTTTTGGGATTGTCCTATAATGCTCTGTAAGCCCTTAAAACTGTGCTCAAAGTGAATCCGTGATGAAAATTCAATTTTTACAGGGCCAGCGGATGTGGCCTTTGATTTTGCTGATTTGTTTAATGGCGGCTTATGAGTCTTCAGGTCAACAAAATCATCACCATAGTCATAAAAACAAACATTTAAACAGTCACAGCCCCGCCGAATTGGCCCGCATAAGGGCCAAGTTGTGACACAGCTGAAAGTGAACTGGGAATTAGCTGGCGGTAAAGAAAAGAGGCTTTATCTGTTAGATAACCAGCTCCAGCCACGCGCGCTTAAAGCGATCCAGGCTGAGTTAGTTTTAGAACAAGCAGATGGGCCTGTGATCGCCAAATTTATACATGTCAAAGATCATCTGTTGGCTAAAGTGCCGTATGATCCTGAACACGATAAAGCGATTGTTGCGCTAACTGTAAAGGGTAAAACTGAATTAATTGATTTTAGTCAATAATCTTACGCAAATTTGCTGTAAAATTGCTGATTTCAAAAATAACATCTGTTATCAGGTTGCTTGTTTAAATATGGGCTTGTCTAGTCAATGTTTGATTAGGTGGTTTTTAGAAACGGGTTTAATGATTAAGTCGTTAAACAATGAAATAAACAGGCTAATCAAGTTGATTAGATAAAACTGTTTGAAATTGATAAAGGCTTCTATAGGTGTCTAAGTTGCTTAGAATAAATAGTTAACAAGTTCTAATTATTATATGTTATGCATTTAATCTAGTTGAATTAATCAATATTTGTTTTTGTGACTCACATTTTTCTTAAAAAAAATTATTAAAATATTCCAAAATTTAACTTGCGACTCTAGGGCTTTGTCATGTATATTTCAATGAGTTAATAATTTAAGTTAAAATCCCCTTTTCGACTTTATTTTCGTTTAAGCTGCGCTTTTGTATGCTCAATTCTGCAATTAATCTGCTGCTTTGTGGCCATAAATCTAGTTTCCATGCGTGTTTTGCATGTTATGCGAGGTCTTTGGCATATGTTTAAGATTTAAAAACAATCCCTGACGCTTCACGCTAATCGGATGTAATCAAAACCTATAAGTCCACTGATAATCGGACTTTATTTTGACATGGAAAGGAACAGGTATGCAGGTTGGCCTTGAAGACGCTTATCAGATCACAGCCGAGATCGGGCGTGGCGCAACTGCAATTGTGTATCTGGCCAGCCATCAGGTGAGTTTGCAACCAGTGGCGCTTAAACAGATGCGCTTGACACCAGATCGTTCAAGCGACATCGATATGCAGCTGTCTACACGCTTTTTACAAGAGGGCAAAACCCTGTCTCGACTGAATCATCCGCACATTCCCAAAGTTCTGGAATCGGGTGTCTGGCAAGGAATTCCCACGCTGGTGATGGAATTGATTGAAGGCCAAAAAATTGATGATTTTATTCAGGCCCATCCGCGCTTAGATTTACTTATTCGGCATCTGGCCGAGATTGCGGATGCGCTGAATTATGCCCATCAACAGGGCGTCGTTCATCGCGATATCAAGCCAGACAATCTGATTATTACGGAGCAGCGGGGTGCTTTTTTAATGGATTTTGGGGTGGCCCGTGAGTCTGAAAGCGCTTTACATACCAGTGATGGCACTATGCTTGGCACGATTGCTTATATGGCTCCCGAGCAGCTGTATAACAGCGCTAAAGCAGACGCCCGTTGCGATATTTATTCACTGGGTGTGGTGATGTATGAGTTGTTTACAGGCCAATTGCCTTTTGATGGCAACAGTCCGGCAGCGATGATTCTTAAAATTTTTAACAGTGAGCCAATCCCGCCTCAGCAAGTCAGGCCTGAACTTCCAGATGCTCTAGCTGAACTGATGATGGCTTGTCTGCAAAAAGACGCAGATGCGCGCATTCAGCATGTTGGAGAGATTATACGGGTATTGCGGCAACTCGCTCAAAGCCTGTCACCAAATCAATTAGCGCTAGGCCTTAAATCCTCTGAGCCCCAGCCCACGCTGACTGAAGCTTATCAGTTGCTTGAGACAGAGGGTTCAGAGCTTGGCTTTATGCAATTAGCTGAAGACGGCTCTTTTCAGCATTATGGGCTGCTGCTGGCCTTAGACCAGGC
>CAJYHH010000017.1 GCA_913773825.1 Candidatus Sericytochromatia bacterium
TAAGACTGATGAACTTTGGTTTAGAGTCTTATCTGATTGCTTCAAGCAATATCACCGTGCTCTCCCAGCGCTTGGTGCGTAAGCTCTGCCCGCATTGTAAAGCCAAACATTCACCCAAAAAAGAGACTTTTACCATGTTGGGTCTGGTGGATGTTGATCCGGCCTCTTATGAGTATTATCGTCCGGTTGGCTGCCCTGAGTGCCAGAACCGTGGTTATTTAGGTCAAACTTCGATTCATGAGCTGCTGCAGATCAACGAAGCGATTCGTGAAGCAGTCATTGATCGCAAGCCTGCTGCGACCATTCGCGGAATTGCGCGAACAGAGGCCAAACTGGTTTCGATGGCTGAAGACGGTCTGTTTAAAGCAATTGAGGGAATCACGTCGATTGAGGAAGTTCAACGTGTGGCCTTTGTAAATGAATATGACTCTCAGACTCCCTGGGAAGCTGAAGAGATCTACTCAATCTGCTCAGGTCTTGAAGCTGACTATCTCTAACTGATTTAAGATTTTAATTTAAAAGGCTCTCGCTTAGCGGGAGCCTTTTTATTAGATGTTTGAACTAAAACAAATAATAAAAAGTTTCTGTTAAATATACCCCCTGTCCTATTAATCTTCTGTTAAAACCCCCATGTTTGCGTATACGCTAACGATAAGTAACGACTAGAGAACTTAGGTTTTGGTACCTGAGCACTGCGTGGAGGATGTTTAAATGAAGTCTGTCCCGAAGTTAGCCCCTGGCTTGTCTATTGCCCTAAGTGTGGGGATGATGTTGATTGCCTGTTCCCCTACTGTTGTTAATCCAGGCCCATCTCAGAACCCGCCCACCCAGAATGGACCTTTGACGGTTCAGCCTCCACAAGCAGCTCAGACTCATCGAGTTGAATTTAAAGTGGCGCCGAATTTAGCGGCTAGTTTCAAAACTCAACAGACCGCAAACGCAACCGCAGCTTATGTCCGGATGGTGATTACCAATGGGACAGATACCCTTTATGCAAGCGGTGCAGATAGCAACGGCTTTTTACAAGTCCAGGGTAGCGGAACAATCACCCTGGCTGCTGATGTTCCTGAAGGTAAGTTCTGGGTGGCGACGATTGGTTTTTATACTCAGCCACCTGTCAGTAGTGGAACCCAGCCAACCCCATTTTTAGAACTTAAAACAGCCTTTGATTCACCGGTAACGGGTCAGGTCAATATTGACTATGGGACTTATCTCAAAGGTGCAATTGTTGATGAATTACGTAAGTTAAGTTCTCCCTTATTGACTGGCAACACGGCGATTGAACTCAATGCTCTGCAAGCTTATACAGATGCTCTAACCGGTAAAACCGTTAACGGTCAGAGTCTGAGTTTTTCAAAACTCAATAGTTTAAATCCACCCATTCCTCAGGGTTTAGATGTTAGACAAATTGCTGCCACGCTAAACGGCATGCAGGCAAGTCAGATTACACCTACGTTTGGGACCAATCAGGTCATTTTAAATTTATTGCCTTTGCCACAGTTTATGGGTATTTATCCAAATCCTAGCGCAACGCCCCGTCCAGCTTCTTTAGGCGGCCTAGGCAGAGGAATTGACCAAGGTATTGCCATGAACCGAGGTCTTGGATCAGGCGATGACAAGCTCTTCTTTGCTGATACCGCCGATACTGATACATCTGGTGCAAATAGTGCCGATATTGAGTTCCTGCACGGCTTACAGTACAATTTTAGCACTTCTGTCTTTACCACTTTGTTTGACAAAATGCAGTTTGATCAGATTCGTTCACCTCAGATTGTTTTGGGCCGAGCTAATCCTTCTGCTTCCAGCTCTATTTTTGGCATCTTTTTCACCAATCAAGCGGCGAATACTCTGACCTTATCTGTCAGAGATCAGTCCAATGGCTCACTGATCTGGAATTATGCTATCCTTAATGTCGCCAATGCAAATCCTGCTTTTGCACCTGTCCTTAAACGTCTGAATAATGGCTCTTGCGCTTGTGATGATGAGCATATGGCAATTGTTGCGGTTAAACATACAGATAATACCTCTAAAATTTATGGAGTTCGTCAAGAGCGTTCATCGTACCCGGCTGCCCCAGCTGCAGCGGTTCCAACTGCTCTGACAACTGGCTTTAAAATGTGGGAATATACAGCAGGCACAGGCACTCAAAACGTAATGCCTGGTGGTGCGCTGTCGTCTGATGGTAGTAAGTTTTATGCTCTGGTTTCTACTACCAGCAATGCTAGTACCCAAAAATTGTTGATTTTAGATGCTAATACAGGAGCTGATGTCGTAACTCCTATCACTTTGCCGGCTTCAAGTTCCGCTGCTGGATCACCCGTTGTTGGCAAAAATGGCGCTGTCTATGTTGTGATTCGTCAGGGACTTTTTAGCAGCTTGGTTGCCTATAATGGCACAACGGGTGCTCAACTCTGGGCTCAACCTTACACTTTAAATGCAAGTTCATCGACAAGTGCTGAGATTAGCCCCGTTGTAGACTATGACGGCGCACAAGATATTGTTTATGTGATTGAATCCAGATTAGGTCCATCCACCTATCCCGCACCTGTTATGCATGCGATTAAAGGAGATGGCACAGCCAAGTGGTCAACGCCGTTTAGCTTTGGTACAAAAGGTTCAGTTCCAGCGACAGGGATGCTGATTGGGGCTGAAGCAAACGGTACAAGGGTTATTTACGCAGGTCTGACTGACGGGAAGGTCTATGCTATTCGTGATAATGGCAGTACAGGCTCACTGGATTGGGGTAGCTTTCCGAACGGCTCGGTGTGGTCAAGTAATACGCTTTATCAGTCTCAGCAACAGGGTATGCCCAGAACCATGACCTGGAACGGTTTTAGTCTGCATAGCGGTCGACTGTTTGTTGCAACGCGTGATGGCGGCGAAGGCCAGTCAACTCATATTCAGACGCTAAAGGTCTCAACCCCTGAGATGCCGACTGCAGCTCCCTGGCCAAAAACAGGTGGTAACTTACGTAACTCAGGCGTATCGCAGCTGATGACCAATCAGGAATAAAACAAACAACAACACTAACCCGTTTAAGTTCTATTCCGGAGCTTAGGCGGGTTTTTTATTTTGACGCGCTTCTTTGACGAGGCGTAAACCATAAGTGGCGGCCCAAAGTTCTGGGTCGAGCTGTAAAGCCCGATTAAACAGAGATTCAGCCTCGTCATAGCGTTCCATAATCTGATAGAGATTTGCAAGATTCACGCAAACAGCTGGACTAGGGCGCTGTTTTAAGACTTGCTGGTATAAGTTCTCTGCTTCTGGGTAGCGATTGAGGTAGGTAAGTGCGCGAGCTTTTTGAAAAGCCAGATCAATCGGCTCCCAATGTTGATCAAGTTGCTGAAAATACTTAAGCGCCTCATTAAAGCGTTGTTGCTGTAAACCGAGTTGACCAAGCTGGTAAATTGCTTTTGGCTGATTGGGGCTACGTTTGAGACTGCCTTTAAAAGCGGTTTCAGCTTCAGTCCAGTTTTTAAGCTGGACTTCACATAGTCCCAGATCAAAAAGCAGATTGGCATCACCTGCGCGTAAATGTAAAGCCTCAATAAACGCTTCGCGAGCGTCTTTATAAGCTTCTTGGAGAATAAAGGCTTGAGCTCGGATTTTATGCCAGGCGACTTGTTGGGGGAGATTTAACTTATTAAGCGGAAGTTCATTCAGTAATTCCAGAGCGCTTCGCGCTTGAGCTGCTTCAATATAAAAGCTACTGAGTTCAAGTGGAATATCTAATAGCCACTCAGCTTTAGATCGAGCTTGTTTATACATTTTGATTGTTTGTTTGGGCTGGCCAAGAGCACGATGGCAGCGAGCGATCCAAAGATAGGGACCATAAAAATCGCCACTATAAGGCAAAGAATTCTGATAAAGGATCAGAGCTTGATCAGGCAGGTTTTGGCGCTGTAAAATTTCAGCGATTAGCCAAATAGCTCGCGCATTATCAGGTTGAACCCTAACGCAATGGCGTGCAAAAGCTTGAGCTTCTTCAAGTTGATCTGCTCTAAGATAAGCAGACGCAGCTAGATGATAAACCAAAGCACTGCGCTCAATTTTCTGTAATTCTTTGACTGCTTGGTCTAGACCAATGGGTGCCTGGTTAAGATTCTGAGCAATGAGCGAAAGTCTGCGTAACTTCTCGGGCACAGCTAAGCTTTGATCACTGCGAAATCCATCCAGAAAACCCTTTAGCTGATTGAGACTAAATTGAGGCCGTTCAGCGGGTAAGCTTCGCAAAGACGCTTTGATCCAGTCTTTTAAACGATAATCCAAATGGATTACATAACGCTCCCAGTTAAGGAATGTTTTATCTGCTGTCTGATAAAACAAATCGGGGTACAGACCTGTGGCGCTGTATAAGATTGTGACGGCTAAAGCGTAAGGGTCACTACTGGGTAAAAGTACGCCTTCATGCTGCTCAGGAGGAGCAAACGGAAAGGTGTGGACAATGCCTCTAAAGGGAGAGGTTTCATCTGAAGCGCGGATGGAGTCCGTGTCGATCAGGATGGGGTGAAAGCCTTCTTGAATCAAGATATTGGCGGGTTTAATATCGCCATGAATCAGGTTAGCCTGCTGTAGATAGTGAATAACAGCACCCATTGAAATTAACAATTGCCAGACCTGCGCAGAAGACAAAGGCCCCTGTTGTTCAAGTAGTTGTCTTAAAGTCAGGCCTTTTTGATAAGGAAAAACTAAATAGCCAAAGCCTTTTTCAACAAAGTGGTCTTCCATTTGCTGGAGGTGAGGGTGACTCAGATGTTTAAGGGGTTCATAAGCATCCAGAAACGTTTGGCGTCTATGGCGAATCAGAATTTCTTTGAGTAATTTAACTTCGCCTTGACTATCTTCTGCTAAATAATTAGCCCCTTTTAAGGCTTCGCCATCCAGAATCCTGGGCTGTAAAATCTGAATAATTTTATATCCAGCCAGGATTGTGCCAGGAAAATAAGTCAAGGTATCTCCGCAGACTAAACATTTGGGTAGATCAATTGGATTGATATGACCTTGATGACATTGCACGCCATATTTAGGAGGCATTTGAGGCTCGGTGTTAAAGCTTTGTTGCCCACCAACAGAAAAAGTCATGGGCAGCGTATTGGCTTGTTCTTCTTTGCCTTGAGCCCGATAAAGCTCAGCTAAAAACTGTCTGTAATAAGGGTTATTGCGCTGCTTAATCGCTGTTCGCAGCGCAACTTCTGCCTTTTGCCAGTTTTCCTGGAGCTGGTGAATTCGACCCAGTAAAAAATAGGCTTCTGGATAATAAGGTGTGAGTTCAAGAGCTGTTTCGAGATCCTGACGTGCACGACTCAGCTCTGAAATTTGAAAGCTTCCCCAGGCGCGGTCGTAGTAGAGACAAGCTAAAGGTTCTGCGCGGATCGCCTGAGCTAGTAATGAAAAATATTCAGGGGGGTACTCGCTGAGGCTAAGTGCAATTAAGCGAGGGATCTGACTGCCAACCAGATGCAATTCTTGGGCTTGCAGCAAGAGTTTGCGAGCTTCTGGCGCATCTTTGCGTTCACGGGCTTGTAGCGCTTGATTTAAAAGCAGATTGGCCTGTTTGATTTTATGATAGCTTTCACTACTTTGATAAATCGGGCCAATCGGGATTTGCTGGGGGTTTTGGCTGTCTGCATAAAGTTGCCAAGCCTGCCAGAAGCCTCGATCAAACAACGATCTAAACGTCTGAAGCTGAATCGGCTGAGGATACCAATGAACGGGGGATTGACCACAAAGCAATTCTGCACAAAAAGAATATAGTGCGGCATCAGCTTGTTTTGAGATTAAACTGCCTGAAGCCTTTAGACGCTTAATTAAAGGAATATGATAGCCCAAATATTGTTGGGGAAACATAATCTGATCTTGATCGGGGCTGCTATGGTGCCAGTTGAGCAAGATGGGCTGTTGGGTATTCAGGCTGCACAGGCGCAGATGCCAAACGCCAAGAACAATCTGATGACGGCGCAGTTGTAGGGCTAACTCTTTAGATTGTCTAAAGATGCGCTCTAGTACAGCAGAGCTTAATAAGCCATCTTGATCAAAGCGAGTTTGTAAGTTGTTTTGATTAAGTAAGTCCCAATGTTCAGCTGGATAGACCGTATAAAGTAAACTCAGCTGGCTACCGAGCTCCCAGTGAAAATAGTCAATAATCGGCGCTGAAATAGGCGCTGACTGAAGCGTTGTATAGAGTTTGGCCCGTTGTTCGGGCAAAATAAACTCCACGCTTTCAGCCAGCATAAGCTGACCCTCTGAACCTTCAATCAGATAATAGCTTTCCTGAAAAACCCGTGTAACTTCTAAAACGGTCCAGTCTTTAATCTTCTGGCCGACCTCAAGGCTAAACAGAGCTCCGCAGGTAATGCAAAGTCTGCTGCCCGCTGCGGACTGGTGTCCGCGCGGGCAGAGTTTGACCGATTCATCCATTAAATCGACTTAAAGTAGGCCGTAAAGGATGTCTGCTGGATTTCAGCTGTTTTACGAACGCGATCCCAATTCAGGAACAGCTTGGATGAGATCAAGTCATTAAACGGATCATTAATCGAGGCTGTAATAAAGATATTTTTGAACATATCATGTCTGAAAAGTTCACTGTACTCAGGGTTGTCAACAATTCGTTTGAGCTCGGCCACAAACTCATTGTCTGTGCTACCCCCAGTTCGACCTTTGCCGACAACAAGGGTGTTTTCATAATCAACATGGGTGATCGTCCCTGTTTGCAGCGGTGAACCGTTATTGTGTGAAATAGGTCGATCAAGTGTCACGCTTGTAGCTGTCAGACCGTTAATCGTGCGGGTTTCACCATTTACATTGATCAGTGCACCCATTGTAAAACCAGCAGTTGAATCCACCTGAATGACTGTTGTTCCCAGATTGCTTGATGAAATATTCATCTTATTGCGTGGTGAAGGATCGTTATAGCCAACCGTTTCAAAGACGGGCGTACCTGCTCCGACCACTTGGGGCGGGTAGCCTTGGTACTCGTATTCTTCGTATTCCAGCGTAATCTTCACCCCTGCGCCTGCTGACATCGCCAGTGAACGATTGAGGAAGAGCTTCAGGTCATGAGTTCCACTGCCATCGCCAATATTGACGCGATCTCCCAGACGCGGTGCGGTTGTGAGCGGTGAATCAAGCGTGACTACGCCTGGAGTACCAGTGCTAATATTCTGAATTAGGCGCTGTTCTCCATTAATCGTCACTTTTTGACCAATCTTAAAGCCGTTTGTATCCACCACATTGATTGAAGTGGTTGTGCTTCCTGCGTTGATGCCCTGGTGCCAGCTGACAAGGAAATTGAGGTCATCCGTGATTTCAGGGTTGATCTGGACGTTTTCATCATAAATAGCAATCGGCCACGAACCAGAAGTTCCCCCATTAAGAGTGTAAGTAACGCCTGACTCGCGAGT
>CAJYHH010000018.1 GCA_913773825.1 Candidatus Sericytochromatia bacterium
AAGCCCAGATTGCAGCGGATGCCCAGCTTGAACAGCCGCTTAAAATTGAAGCCTTTAGTCTGATTAAATCCGGCGTCAGCATAGCATCAGGCACCCAGATTAGCTCTCACTGCACCATTGGCAAGAACTCACGGATTGGTCGAGATTGCCGGATTGGCCCCAATGTTACTTTAGCTCCCGGCACGGTATTGGGCGATCGAGTGATCATCCACGCTGGCACCGTAATTGGGTCTGACGGCTATGGCTTTTACCAGCAACACGGTCATCATCATAAAATCCCGCAGGTCGGCACCGTTAAAATCGGCAATGACGTGGAAATTGGCGCCAATGTGACCATCGACCGCGGCACGCTGGGTGAGACAGTAATTGGAGAAGGCACTAAAATTGATAACCTTGTCCAGATTGGCCATAATGTCCGCATTGGCAGACACTGTTTGCTGATTTCTCAAGTCGGGATTGCCGGCTCTACTATGCTTGGCGACTATGTTACCTTAGCTGGCCAGACCGGCGTAGCCGGTCATCTTCAGATTGGCGATCAGGTAATTGCAGCTGGCAAAAGTGGCATCACCAAAGATGTTCCAGCAGGTCTTAAAATCTCTGGTTTTCCAGCCCAGGATCACCGCCGTGAACTCAAACAACAAGCCGCCCTCAGGCGTTTACCAGAAGTCTTAGACAAGCTAAAAAAACAACTCTAAGGCAAAGTGCCTAAATCCTGACGTTTGGCTGACGCTAAGTAAAAGCTCAATCTGGCTGTTAAAAAATGCTTCAGCGCTTCAAAAAATCTTTTTCTTATAATTGAAAAATTTTGATTTTATTTTAATTTTTTACCATCTGGTATTTTATTCAAGGTATACCCTATGATGATCATAGAAGCACACGCCAGGGCATCCCGGTACGCCTGTATGCGATAACACCCATTAGAATTTAAACAGGCCCCGGTCTACAAGAAAGAGGTAAAGCCAACCATGACGTCCATTCTTTTTGCCGATGGGCTTAAACAGGGTATTCGTCAGGATGAAGTCGCCAGCGACTGGAGCCGGCGCGGTTTTTCTTGTGAGATGTGGGTGGATCCACCCGACCAGATCTGGATCAATTATGTTCATGAAGCAGACGAGCTGATTATGCCAATTACAGGCCAGATTGAAGTTGAATTTTCAGGCCAGCGTCATCGCCTGCGCCCCGGTGATGAAATCCTGATTCCAGCCGGAACACCGCATAATCTGAGCAACACGGGGCATACAACAGCCTGCTGGCTCTATGGCTACAAACAGGGTTTATAATTGACAGGTAAAGTTTTAAACCGAGTTTCAGACTCCCCCGAAACTTTACCTGACCTTTACGTCACTTCTGAGTGTTAGCTTGCGATAAGATAATTATCGCCATGCGAATACTGTGAACAAAAGTGAATTAAAGAGGGACTCATTCATCATGGTCAATGTAAACCGCAACCTTACTCAGCCTGCTGTTCAGGCAACCGGCAGCGCTAAAGCAGCTAAACCCGCCGCCAAGCCGCAAGCTGCTGGTCAGGCCGCAGCGGCTCCAGCTCAGCCTGCAAGCATCGCT
>CAJYHH010000019.1 GCA_913773825.1 Candidatus Sericytochromatia bacterium
GTCGAGCACACCGCGCAATTGTCCCAGACTTAAAAAGTTAGCGACTTTGGCAGCGCCACCCGTCAGCCCCCCAATTGATACTTTTAACTGGCCACCTTCGGGCTTGATATAAATCGAGCCTAAGCCAATATCCATCAGACGGGTTTTATAGGCAATCGGAATTTTATACTGGCGAGATTCCGGATCAAAAGAAATTTTAAAGTCAAAGTCCGAAAACTGCTGATTAGCCTGACCAATGCTATAGTCCAGCAGACCTTTATTGACTGAAACATCTGCGTCGAGTTTGCCGCGCAGATCATTTTTGCTACGCTGATCAAGACCGTCGATATCTTCGACACGCAGATTGGCTGAAAGAGTCGCAAAAGGATTTTGAGGCATCTGCGGTGCTTCAACCCAGGCCAGAGTCTGAATCGAAGAACCTTGTGGCACAACCCGGACATTATCCACAATCGGCACCTGATTGGGGATCAGATTGGCAGCTGGATTCGGCAGCTGAGTGGGATTCTGGGGCAAAGGGCCGGTGCGGGGCTGATCCGGGCGGGTGGGTGTGTATGCAGGAGTGGTTCCGTTAAGGCGCAGATCGGTCATGGTGCCTACTTCTCGATGGATATTCTCTCTTATTATGGCATGTCTAAGCCCAAATCTTGCCCATCACAGAGGTTAAGAGCAAGTAAAGACAAGCTTTTTTCTGAAATTTACAACTGGTGCTTAAACCGTATCCGCGGCATACTGGAAGGCAAGCTGACCACCATGCTCAAGCCACCCCATCCAACCTCACTCTGGAGAATCATTATGAAGCGGCCTAAACTCACCAGTTTGCTAAGTATTCTGCTGCTGGCTTTAGCGCCCGCAAGCCCAGCATCAGAAGCTATACCTAAAGGTCATTTGATCATCATTGGCGGTGGACCCATACCCAAATCGATTGTCAGCAGCATCCTTGAGCACAGTGGTGGACCAGCGGGAAAAATCCTGATTTTCCCCCATGCCAGCAGTAACCCAGCAGAAGCCGCTGCCAATACCCGCAAGCTCATTGAAGCCCAGGGTGCAAAAGCAGTTGAAGTCTATCAATGTGTACAGGGCGCAATGGACACACCCACTTGCCTGACTCAAATCGATAAAGCCGCTGGCATCTTTTTTACAGGCGGCGATCAAAACGTCCTGATGGCCGCTTTAGACAATACCCAGGCTATCAATAACATTCGCAAACGTTATGCTGATGGCGCACTGATTGCTGGAACCAGCGCCGGTGCCGCCATTATGAGCGAAGTGATGATTACCGGTGAAGAAAACCGTCCGGCTGTTGCTTCAAGAATTGACCCCGAAACCCAGCAGCAAATGGAGCCCTTTGCAAGCATCGGTCCTGGTCGGGTCGTCACATCAAAAGGTCTGGGTTTACTTAAAACATTTGTCGTGGATCAGCATTTTCTGGTGCGTAAACGGCAGAATCGCTTAATGAGCGTGGTGCTTGAGCATCCTGAATTAATTGGGGTGGGAATTGATGAATCCACCGCCATTTTGGTCAGACCCAATCAAAGCTTAGAAGTCATCGGTGAGTCAGTCGTCACGATCATTGACGCCCGTCATGCAGCTGAGACTAAGCAAATGGGTCAAAACTTTTATACCCGCGGTCTCAACGTTCATCTGCTGCCAGCCGGCCAGAAGTTTTACGGCAATTAATAGTCCACTAATTTTTTTTGATAGGGCTAGCAAAATCTGCTTTTGATAACCAAACGAATTGCCAGTAAAAATTTAACTGATCCTACTGATTTAGCTGTTCTTCCAAAGCGCGCCCAAAATTGATGATTCAGCCCTTTTAGCCCTTAACTTAAGCTTTGTGCTTGAGTGAAAATAGAGCGATAAGGGTTTCTTTACTATGCTTCAAAAGCTTATAATAAAGCCATCATTCAAAAAATAGTCTCGGAGGAAAGTATGGTTTTAAGCAACCTGCAGGCTGTTGACGCTCCTTCTATCCAGACTATTTTCTGTGACAAAGCTCAACGCTGTGTCACCATTAACTTAATCTCTTCTCCTTTCGCTAGCGAAATTATCATCTGGCTTTGATTGGGCTGTGAAGAGGCACTTAGAGGCCTTTCACAGCGTTGACACAATTAGCCCCATTCCTGCTTAAGCATCAATTTTGTAGCGCTTGCAATCCAGATGCTTGAGCTTTGATAAGCGCGAAAGGCATATGGACATGAAGTCTCATGAAGACCCTTTTGAAGAGATGATGCAACCGGCTCAGTTATTTATTTTTGGCTTTTTATTCCTGATCGCAGTTCAGATGTGTTTAGAAGCTTTGCCAGCTACTAAAGCTTGGCTGAAGCGCTCCCAGTCAGCCGTTAAAGATTTGAAGCCAATCCAGCGTTACCCTGAGCGGGTTCGCATACGCATCTATTTTGAGCTTGCGCAGGCAGCTCAACGCTCAGCAGCCGAATTAAAGACATTTTCCCATCAGAATCCTGGCCAGACGGGCGTGATGACAATTGGCCCACTTAAGCAAAAATACGAGTGGCGTGTGGGTAAGAAGTATCGTTTGTCGCCGCAAGAACTTGAAGCGATCCGTCTGGAAGGCCTGTCTAAGGGCTGGCTGAATCTGTGGCCCACATTGACTGGCCGATTTCAACACTTGAGATCTGAAAAGTTAGCTTGAGTCGGCCTTAAGCTTGGAAGCCAGATCTAGAGCAAACTTGAAGACAAAAGCCGCTGGGCACGCGACAGCTTGATTAAAAAAACCTTGTTTGCGTGACAAAACAAATCCTAAGGAGTCAAGCATGGATGCAGACAGACTGATGGTACTGAAATTTTATGATCTGATTTTTGGGATTGTCCTGATTGTGGTAAGTCTGGTGTTTAGTTACATCATCGCTTCAATGATTAAAATCGAGGCGAACACGCCTGTTGTGACATCAGTCGAAATCCTTTCTTTAAATCCTTCATCAGGGCAATGAGCCGTTGGCGGCGCGCCCTATTAATCGATAAAACGGGCTGATTCGAGTTGACTCACCACGCGGACTTCAGGCTGAGCCTAGAATTATCCAGTCATTTGGGCCGAAACCGGCTTGAAGTTTGGCATGCGGCTAAAAGTTAAAGTTTCGCTCAAGGAAACAGAGTCGGCTTATTATCTACGGGCTTATTATCTACGGGCTTAAGAACAGGCTAATTGATCCAGCTGTGCTGCACTTAAGGGCTTTATAAGGAAACCTGATAACAAAGGATGATCAGCCGCTTTTTGACGATCTTTTTGACTAACAGAAGAGGAAAGCAAATAAATACAGATTTCCTGGACAGGTAAACGCACTTCAAGCTGGCTTAAAAACTCCCAGCCATCCATTGCTGGCAGGTTGATATCCAGTAAGATCAAACCAGGATATTGATCCGGGTTCAAATCGCAGAGCCATTGTAGGCCCTCACTTGCACTTGTAAAGCTATTGACCTGCTCAGCAAAACCTTGGCGCTGAATAAGCTTTTCACAGATAAGATTGTTGATGGGGTCATCATCAATGAGGGTCACTTTACCGTACATGTAATACTCTGTTTAATCACAGTTTGAAATTATATTTTAATTCAGTTCTTAAAGGCTTTGTCTATAAATTGACGCTTTTAAAGTCTTAAATCAAAATAAAAATCGCTTATGACCAGCCAAAAAATATATTTTTCAGATATTTTATTTGATTATTAAAATTTTTTTACAAAAATAAATCTATAAGTCTTATCTATCGCTGGGGTTCATCGCTCCAGCTAAAATCTTTTAAATATTTTAGCTGTCCCTTTTAAGTCGCAAATCTAAGTTCTGTATAAGACAAAAAATATACACTGATATTCAGGACGGTTCATCATAATCTAAAAGATAGTCCTAAGCGTGTTTGAATCCCAACCTGAGAACATTTCTGGCCTGTTTAAAAAGTTAGTCAAGCTGCTCACGTAAATCAACTTAAACTCATGTCTTTTTTGGTTGAACCCTGTGTCATAATCAGACTATCCAGTTGTTCCTCGCTATAGGCGAGGTCTTTTTTTTGTAAATACTTAAAATAAGCCAAAAAATCAAGAGTCTGAACGTAACTTTGATTGTCTAGACTTGAGTAGATTAAGGAGGCTTAAATAAGATTGAGCTGTTTTTAGACATCGACATTTGCTTAGATGATGCAGGTCGATTGATCTTGCTGCTGTTTGGATTAATGAGATTTGAAAGCGTTGTGGTGCATATTGTGACGCCAGAAAAGCCGATGTGCATGAATCTAAATCCATCAAAGGCGTATAGCAAAGCTGCACACTTACCAAAATGAAATTTGAGGGCTTAACAAACAAAAAATCCGGCAATCCGGGGTTTTAGACACCAGCTAAACTCTAGCAAGAACCGTTATTGATATTCAAGTTGAAATTTAGATTTCAATTTAGAATCGCCTTAAAAATAAATCAAGCCTTTAAGCGCAAAAATACAGCTGAGTTTTAAAAAGCACTTAACCCCGACTGGCACGGGGAAAATAGAGTTTTAATTAACAAATCAGACTAAATTTAGCTCAGCACAGATTCATGAGGGCTTGCTTGAGCAATAACGGTCAGGTGCTCATGGCTAAGTGGCTTGACTAAATAACCTTCAATTTGTGTATAGCGCTTTGCTTGTTGACGATCTTGTGTGCTCAAAGAAGAAGAGAGTATCCAGGTTTTAAGGGAACGTTTCAGGTTGAGTCTGGCAAATTCATCTAAAAATTCCCAGGCATTGAGCCCGGGCATATTGATATCTAAAAAAAGCAGATCAGGCCAGCTTACGGGATTTTGCTGCAGCCACTCCAGTGCGGTGCGAGGATCCAGAAAGCTGGTAACCTGTCGCGCAAAACCTGTGACCCGCAGGAGCTCTTCACAAATCAAATTATTAATCGGGTCATCATCAATTAGCAGCACATATCGGCCAGTTGGCGAAGGTTCTGGGTTTGTCGGAGTCATATTTGCCTCAAGGGTAGATAGCAACAGAGTCAGGCTCAATTAGCTGATTCCTAGATTAGCAAGGCATCATTACCTCCAGATAGCAATTCTAAGACGTTAGAATAACTGGAAGCTTTGAACTTTTTCAGACAGACTGTGTTTAAGTCCTGATATAAAAGACAAAAATGACATTTTATAAATACGCTGGATCTTATAACTTGCCTGGGTGATCTTCTAATTGATCTGTCTGGATATCAGCCGCCTGGTCAAGCACCTGTTCAGAGTGACGAATAATATTAGCGATGATACGGTCGAGGGCCTGCGCTTCGTGCTGGATCAGCATCAGTTTATCCTGGGGATAAGGTCCGGACTGCAAGAGCTGGATTAAACCCAGCAGATTCGCTAGCGGACGCCGGACCTGATGAGATTGCTGCCAGGCAATCTGTAACAGATGTTCGTTTTGCTGCTGAATCCGGCGCTCATGGATTCTCAGCGTCGTGACGTCCTGCATAGAACCAATCATGCGCAGCGGCTCTCCTGACGAAGTATAGACAATATAGCCACGGTCGTAAATATGGCGATATTCTCGATCAGCAGTCTGGAAACGATACTCATCTTCCCAGCGCTGAAGGCCGTCAGCAATCGCCTGTTCCCAGCCGGTTATAACGCGCTTGCGATCATCCGGGTGAAGCCGGTCTTGCCACCACTGGTGGCTGGTGATCAGACAGCTTTCTGGATAACCAAAGTGTTCACAGAGAGCCTGGTTAAAAGTCAGACGCCCGCTGCGCAGATCATCATCCCAGATCACATCGCTTGTCGCTCTGCTGGCTAAGGCGTAACGCTCCTGGCTCAAGCGCAAACGCCAGTCCGCTAGCCAGACCTCTAGCACATTACGAAGCAGCATGGTTCCGTGTGCCAGCCCGGCAGGCTCCTGAGGATGGGCCGTCCCGTTATTCTCAGTATAGAGCACAACTAAAATCCCAAGCAGACTGCCTGTTCGGGCTGGAATGGGCAGCAGGCGGACTTTACCGTAACCCGTCCGCTGCATGAGTTCCTGGACATAGCCTTCAGCCTGCTCACGTGTCCAAAGCGTTCCAGCATGGCGGTCAATCCAATCAGGCAGATCAAGCGGCAAAGCTAAATGCTCAAGAACCGTCTTTTCAGCAAAGGCCTGCTCTGAACCTAAGGCCCAGGGCAACTCTGGACCCCAATCAGCCATTCTCAGCAGCAGACAGCGGCGTGAGCAAAAAATGCGTTCAAGGCCTTCAAGAGCGGCAAGCAGAACCTGCTCGGGTCCGACATTCATGCGCATTTGAACACCCAGCAATTCTTTTTCCAGCTCGGCCAGCGCCTGGCTGCGCCAGGTAAACGTAACGTCTTCAAAAAACAGATCAAGTTCACCTTGGTAAGGATAAACCTTGATATCAAACCAGCTGTCGAGAGGGGAATAAAATTCACTAAAATGAACTTCCTGGCCTTCACGCAGAGCGCGCTCATAAGCAGCCCTAAACTTGAGACTCGGATCTGCTGCAGCCGGAAAAAGCTGCCAGAACGCCTGGTTGTTCAGTTGCTCTGGATCCATCCGGCCGCTGAGTTCCCAGGCGGCGCGATTAAAAAAGCGAATCTGCCAATCAGCATTTAAAGCCATATAGCCGAGATTAAAGCGCTCCAGCAGATCCTTCATGCGCTCACTGGTCTGGCGCAGACGCTGTTCGGTCAAATAAAGGGCCGTGATGTCACGATAGACACTCACAGCCCCGCTGATTTCGCCTTGTTCGTTAAGCAGGGCTGAAGAAGAAAATAAGAGGTAATGGCGTCGGCCATCGGGTGTTTGCAGCCATAACTCGCAGTTGCGAACTTGCTCACCCCGGAACGCCCGCAGAATCGGCAACTCAGCTGGTGGGCAAGGCGTCACCCCGTCAGGCAGATAAAGCCCATAGATCTGAGGCCATTCATCAACAGAGGCTGAGGTCGGTCCGGTGCCAAGCAAGGCTTTCCCACTGGCGTTGATCAGCTGGATCCGCTTGTTGTGATCCACAACGGTCAAGCCTTCACCCATACTGTCCAGAATGGCTTGCAGCTGACGCTTTTGGGCTTCAAGAGCAAGTAAATTTTTTTCGGCTTCATCAATATCCAGCAGGGTGCCGTTCCAGAGCGTGCTGCCATCAACCTGGCGCGAAGGAATCGTATGGCCACGAATCCAGCGATAACGCTGCTGATTGAAGTCCCAGCCGCGAAATTTCATCAACCAGGGACTCAGATGACGGGCTGACTCTGCTGTCGATTTGATTAAAGCCTCACGGTCGTCAGGGTGAACAATTTCGAGAAAGCCCTCAGACAGTGTATTAAAAACGTCAACGGTGTAGCCCCACTGATGTTCGGCACTGCTGCTGATAAAAGGAAAATGTATTTTCCCTTCAGGCGACAGGCAAAACTGGTAGACAGCCCCAGGCATCGCCTCGCTGATTTCATACAGCTGGCGTGCCCTCTGGGAAAATATCAGTTCCTGGCTGAGATCTCGCACTAAAGAGGCTAGCTGGAGATCACCGTCTGGCAAGCGAAATGGCACACTTGATGCTTGAGCCTGAAAAGAGTCTCCGCTGCGTCGTTTAAAAGTCAAGACTGAGACTGCGGCTGTTCCGCTTTGCCAATGCTGGTGATGCTGCTGATAAGCCTGGTTCTGCTCATCGAGAATTAAGGCGCGGCCATGAGCCGTCAGCTCAGCTTCGCTATAGCCAAATAGTCGGGTTGCTGCAGGATTAGCCATAAGAATAGTCCCATCAGGCCGACTAATGAGCAAGGCTTCGTTAAGATGGGCAAAAATCTGTTTAAAACGCTGATCAGAACTCGTCACGTGTTGCTGAGCTGTTTTACGCGCGCTAATATCAACCAGCACACCCGCCTGAATCTGCTCACCGCTAAAACTGGTGTAGAGCCGAATGCTTGCCTGCATCCAGCGCGTGTGAGCCTGGGCTGTCAGCATGCGATGTTCGATGACCATGGCCTGACCGTCAGCTTCAAGCTGCTTTAAAGCAGCAAGCAGAGTCTCACGATCATCAGGATGTACGGCCTGCAGCCAGCTTTTAGCAGATTGAGATCCGAGAGCAATCAGCTCCTGAAGTGCAGGGCTGGTATAAAGATACTGCTTACTTGCAGGCAGATATAGCCAAACATATTGATGAAGCGCGGTCAACGCTTCGCTCAGTAACCGAAGGTCCATTTGCCCATCTGAGGTAACAAATGCCACTCTCAAGCCTCTTAATCAAGCTAGATCGATAAAAGTGATGTTTTCAAGCCCAGCTTTTAGCCTGAATTTTAAAGCCCTGATAGCCATAAGGCAAGTCTGATTCAGCCATATCGCCGCAATGCGCCTGAGCGATCTGGTTAAGAACCCGCGTTTTTAACAATGAGAGGCTTGATTTATCTGGCTGATGACATTAAGATAAGCAGACCTTCACGACTTTAAGCTGGACAGCAGTTGATCTTTTTACAAACGACATTGCCGATCGTCTTTGAATTCCTTGACCTTACAAACAGAGAGAATGGCGTTGGAGAACGTGTCGAACCTTGGACATAGAGCATCAGCGCCTTGCGCTACTTGAACATTACGATCTTTCAAGCGCGTCTGACAGCGCCTTAGATAATCTTGTAGAGCTGGCGGCCTCACTCTGTGAAATGCCGATCGGTTTTTTATCTTTGCTTGATGAGCAGCATGAATGGCTGATTGCGGCTACTGGCTTAAATCTTCAGGTTGTGCCTATGGAGTTTGCCCTTTGCAAACAGCTTGCGCTAAGCTCTGCCAGGCTTGTCATCCCCAATCTCAGAGCTGATTCCCGTGTTTACGATCACCCCTGGGTCATCGATCCGCCAAAGCTCTGTTTTTATGCTGGTGTGCCTTTAATAAGCCCCACTAACGGCGTTCTGGGTGGCTTGTGCGTGATGGACCACCAGCCGCGCAGCTTGTCTGAACAACGGTTAAATCAGCTTGAGCGGCTGGCGCAACAGGTGCTTGAACTCCTGACTTTAAGAGCAGAGCGACAGCGACTCAGGGTGTCACAGCGTTATCAGACGGCTGTTGAACTGGCTGAAATTGGTGCCTGGGAAGTGTCAGGATCTGAGTCAGCTAAAATCTGGCTGTCGCCCCAAGTCTACCAGCAGCTGGACTTGAGCGAGCAGCCTTTAGAAATCGATGACTTATTGGCGCGGGTTCATCCAGATTATCTTGCCCAATGCCAGTTCCTGCTTTCAACAGTTCCCCCAGATGGCGCGACAGTCAGGCTCTTGTTACGGCTGGCGCTTAAGCAACAGGATTTTCACTGGTTTGCGGTGCGCGGACGCTCAGTGTGGGATGCACAAACCCAGCAGCAAAGACTGCTCGGCGTCCTGGTCGATATTGATGATCAGCAGCGGCTGTATCAAGAGACAGAACGCTTTTATCACCATCTTGAACAGCTTTATCAGATTTCGCATCAGCTCGACTGGCCACAGCCCGCTTTTTTAGAGGCGGGACTTGAAGTGTTATGCGCTTATTACGGTCTAAGCAGCGCCAGCGTGACCCGCGTGCAGGGTGGCGTTTACGAAATCCTGGCCTTTAAACAACCGCCTGATTTAAGTCAGAATCCTTTACTGGAGGCTGGCCAGAAAATTGCTTTAACGGGCAGCGTGGTGCTGAGTATTTTCGACCAGGATCAGGTTGTGACGCTAGGTGATCTTAAAGCTCCTGATATGCAGGAACGAGCCAAACATTATGGAATCAACGCCTTGATTGGCTCACCTTACTGGTTACATGCTCAGGCTCATGGCGTTGTCAGCTGCTTTGATCAGAAACCGCGTGCTCAGGACTTTACAGCACTGGATTATGAATTTATGCGTTCTTTTTGCCGCTGGCTCAGCTTTATGAAAGAGCGCAAATATTTTGTTGAACATTTGCAAAAAGTCGGTGCAGGCAAAGACCGACTTCTGGCGGTCGTTGCTCACGATTTGCGCAATTCTCTGGCCGCTATTTTTACGGCTAAAAAACAGATCGATAAAGATTTGGCCCTGGCGCGACCTTTTGATTTACGCATGATGGACGTCATTGACCGGGCTTATCAGCGCGCAATGGCGCTGCTGGATG
>CAJYHH010000020.1 GCA_913773825.1 Candidatus Sericytochromatia bacterium
GTTTCAAGGAATAAGTCAGCCTGATATTTAAACATATATAGAATCTGTAAAAATCGAAGCTTAAAAGAGCAAAAACCAGCCGTTTTATTCTGCTGATATTGATTAAGAGAAATCAACAGTTAGGCGATTCTCAGGTAGGGCAGTACAATGGTTGCTAGACTCGACCCAGACTCAAACTGGCCGTGTTAGCCAGTCTTAAGACGCTCCGGAGGAAAACGCATGTCAGAGAACCTCATCAAACCCGATCTTCAGGCCATGGGCAAAGCAGCCAAAGAAGCTGCCCGTCAGCTTTATCGACTCGATACCGCCACTAAAAACAGCGTGCTGAACGCCATGGCAGCTGCTTTACGTGAGGCTGAAGCTGAGATTCTGGCAGCCAATGCCGAAGACATGCAGGCTGCTGGTCATCTGGATCAGGCTATGCAGGATCGCCTGCGCTTAGATAGCAGCCGACTCGACAGCATTGCCAAAGACGTTGAAAACGTCGCCCGATTAAAAGATCCGGTTGGAGAAGAGTTCGACAAACGGATGCTTCAAGGCGGCATGAATATTCGCCGTCGGCGTGTGCCCTTAGGTGTGGTTGGCGTCATTTATGAAGCCCGTCCCAATGTCACAGTCGACGTTGCAACCCTCTGTTTAAAAAGCGGCAATGCGGTCATTTTGCGCGGCGGCAAAGAAACCCTGCGCACCAATCAGGCGATGGCCAAAGTCTTAAAAACCGTGCTGCGCGAGCATAACTTACCTGAACAGGCTGTGCAGCTGATTGAAAGTCCTGACCGTGAATTAGTTGGCCAGCTGCTTAAATTGGATCAATACGTCGATATGATTATTCCGCGCGGCGGCGCTTCGCTGCATCAGCTCTGTAAAGAACAAAGCACCATCCCTGTGATTACTGGCGGGATTGGCGTCTGTCATCTTTATGCTGACTCGTTTATTGATCTCGAAATGGCCGTGCCCGTGATTGTAAACGCCAAAGTTCAGCGCCCAACGGTCTGTAATGCCCTGGATACCTTGCTGCTCCATCACAGCATTGCACCCGATCTGATTCCTGATTTAGCCAAATCTTTAGCTGAAGCTGGGGTTGAAGTTCGTGCAGATGTGCAGTCCTACCCTCTATTTGAAGCACTTAACTACCCCAAACTCACTCACTCAACTCATCAGGATTTTGGCACTGAGTTTCTGGATTTAATCCTCTCCGTCAAAGTGGTGGAAGACATCGACGAAGCGATGGAGCATATTGCAGAATACGGCAGTGGGCACTCTGACGGGATTTTGACGCTTAAAACGGATCATGCGGAGCGCTTTTTAAATGAAGTTGACTCTGCAGCTGTTTATGTCAATGCCTCAACTCGTTTTA
This sequence comes from Candidatus Sericytochromatia bacterium, assembly GCA_913773825.1. GTDB lineage: Bacteria > Cyanobacteriota > Sericytochromatia > UBA7694 > UBA7694 > CAJYHH01. The sequence continues at coordinate 1,358 of CAJYHH010000020.1, forward strand.
CCGATGGCGCCCAGTTTGGCCTGGGAGCAGAAGTAGCAGTCAGCACCCAAAAACTTCATGCTCGTGGACCGATGGCTTTAGAAGGTCTAACAACTTACAAATGGCTGGTTGAAGGCCAATGGAACGTCCGTCCATGAGTGAGTCACAGTGGTATAGTCATGAGCTGCGCCTACCCGAATACCGACGTGGCTTTCATCTGATTACCCGTGAAGTTGAGCAGTCGATGCCCGAACTCAGACTGATTAAAATCGGCTGGCTAAATGTCTTTATTCAGCATACCTCAGCCAGTCTGACGATTAACGAAAATGCCGATAGCGACGTCAGACGGGATTTTGAAAGCCACTTTAACAAACTCGCGCCTGAAAACGCTCCCTATTACACCCATACCGCCGAAGGTTCTGACGATATGCCCGCCCATCTTAAAGCCTCGCTGTTGGGGCCTTCTTTGATGATTCCAGTCCGAGATGGCCGTCTGGCAATGGGAACCTGGCAAGGGATTTATCTCTGTGAACACCGCAACCACGGTGGACGCCGTAAACTGTTGCTGACGCTTCAGGGCCAGTAAAGCAGATTGCATCAAAGATCCGCTAAAAACGTAACAGCAAGTTGTAAAAACGTGATTTAGGCCCCCTTTGGGCTGTCTGTCTGTGGCTATGATTTTGCTTGGAAATTGAGTTTTGAGCCATTTGAGCAAAAGGAGCCACAATCTGCATGACCAGCGTAAGCGGTTTTAAAATCCAGACTCTTGAAGGCCTTCAGCGCCTGGGCAATTACCAAAACGTTACCACCCAAGCGCTACAGGAAAAACTCGACACCGATCATAACGGTGAGATTTCAAACACAGAAGCAGAACAGGCTGGCCTTGATCCCTCTGATACAGAAGCCGTTAACGAAGCTTTTAAAAGTCATTTATCAGATCCAAAAGCCGTTGTCTTTGGCGAGCACCAACTGAGGGTCCAGGGTGCAAGTCAGGTCTTGACCAGCATTTTTAACACACTCGATAGTGACAGCAACGGATTTATCTCACGCAAAGAACTCAATCAGGCCCTGCGGGATCCAGCCTGGAAAGGCCGCGACGCTGCAGCCATTGCCACTCTATATCAATGTTATGACAAGCTCCAAGAAGCCAGTGATGACGAAATCGGCCCTGAAAACGATGGCATCCATCTTAAAGATGTTCAGGCCATGGCAGTGCCGGGTAAAGATGAAGCCCAAAAAATTGGCGCACAGCTTGCGCGCAATCAGATCAAACTGCGCCACACGGATAGACACATTTTTCCTAATGGCCTCAACAGTATCCGGCCTGACAATGTGAAGCAGGGTTATGTTGGCGACTGTTTTTTTATTGCCGGGATTGCAGCCAAAGCCAGTACACAGGCAGGCAAAGAAGCCATTAACAAAATGATTCAAGCCAATCAAGACGGAACTTATACCGTCACGTTTCCGGGTGGCAAGCCGATTACGATCCAGGAACCGACTGAAGCTGAAATCGCGCTTTATTCAGGTGCCAGTAAAGACGGTCTTTGGCTGTCCGTGCTTGAAAAAGCCTATGCTCAGTCTACCAACCACGATGCCTGGCTTAAAAAAGAAAATCCCTATGAAAAAATCGATGAAGGTGGAGGTCTGGACGAAGCCATTAAAGTCATGACAGGCCGCAGCAGCGATTCTGACTGGTTAGGTGTGAGCTCACTTGAAACCCTGCGAACCAAGCTACAAGCAAGCTTTTCAAAAGATAAATTGGTGCTGGCAGCCATCAAAGACACCTTGATCCTGCCCAGTGGTGCCAAAAGTCACGGTCTGACGGTCAATCATGCTTATGCCGTTTTAGGCTATGATCCCGTGACAGACAAAGTGACCTTACGCAATGCACTTGGCCAAGGCGAACCGATGAATAAAGACAAACCTGGAGAAGCTGCAGATGGAAAACTGGACGGCAACTTCACGATGACGCTGACCGAGTTTAAAGAGTATTTTTCGCTAATCGCTTTTGAAGAATAAGCCTGCCTCAGAGCGTCAGCTTGCTACTTTTTAGGCTGGCTAAAAATCTTGGCGACTTTATCAGTTTCAGCCTGAACGCTCTGAATCCGGCCACGGGTGGCGTTAATCTCGTTTTGGACAACGGTAGCACGGTCAATATCATGAGTCTGACGGGCTTGAACCAGCTGGCCATAGAGCTTTTCGGTTTCATTGAGCAAAGCCGCTTCGGCCTGTTCGGGTTTAAAGCTGCGAATAAGCGACGCATCAGCGCGCAGAGCCTCGGCTTTGGCTTTATGGGAGCTATCGATGCCTGAACCAATCAGCGCACCTAAACCTGCTCCACCAGCCCCGCCAGCAGCAGCGCCAATTCCAGCCGCTTTAAGCGTACGCCCGCCCAGGAAATAACCTGCCACACCACCCGCAACGGCTCCAATTGCTGAACCTGTGCCTGCATAAGGTGCAGTACGACCTGTAGCTTTTGCGTTAGAGTTATCAGCTGCCTGAAGCAGATCTTTGCTCAGACCTTCACCCCGATTGATTTGGCCTTTAACCTGTTCAAGAGAGTGTAAAGCAGAACCCAGCTGTTGATTGCCCTCTTTTAAACTGGTATCGAGGTCAGGCAGGTTTTTAGTCTGCTCACGCATACTGACCATGGTTGTTTTAGCTGTGTTATAAGCACCTTGAATCGCAGCGTTTTCAGCGCTGGCAGAGCCAAAAATCAGGCCACCGACTAAGCTGCCAGCTGTCCAGGCAGCAGAACGGCTAAGGGACGCCTGAGCCTGTTTGTTTAAAGCTTGTGAGCGTGAATCTGTGGCGTTGCGGGTCATATCTTCAACAGCATGTAAAGAACCGCGCATGCTCATGACGGCACCCAGATAAGCCATTGAGCTGGACTCCAGGCGGCGGTTTTCATCACGACGCTGTTCAGCATAACTGCGTTTATCTTCAGCACCCGCTAAAAGTCCAATTACATCTGCTGCTGCATCCAGATTATCGCTGACGCGAGGCGCCCAGACATGGGGAGCAGAGAGGGTGCGATCCAGAGTCGTGTGGATATTGCGCAGGGTTTCAAGTCCCTGAATATGAATCTGTTTATTGTGAAGTGGGGCAATTTTATTGCCTTGGATTTCGATTTTGTCAGCCTGCAGGGCGTTTAAAACTTCAGGTGCGCTGAGTTCGCCATTGCCATCCGTATCCACCTGGGGCTTAAAAGCGGGATCAATGATTAGCTCATCCATCACTTGATTGCGATTTTTATCAAGGGCTTTAACTAAAGCCTGGTTTTGAGTGAAATGAATGGATGGCATGACGACAACCTCTCTCTACGCTGTTAAACTTTTTATCTGATTTTACGCTCATTTCTTTCTTATCTCTCAGATAACGCAAGAATAAAAAATGGTTAACTCACCAGACTAATGTCTGAGCTGATGGGTGCTGATTCGCCAAAGCCAAGCCCCTTCAGTACAATTTATTCAAGTGAACGATTAAAGTGAATATCCTCAGCAGGAGCTACCCAGAAATTTATCTATGCTAATCAATCTTCTACACAATCAATTTGATTGTCTCCACATAGCCCACAGCCCACGGCCCACAGCCCTCTCATGACCCACCTACCCGCTGTATTCTTCGCTGTTTTCTGGATGTTTGCTGACCTGCTGGGCGTCTTGCTATCTGTGATCTCAACTTATTTTTATTTTGGCTGGGAGGGCGTGCCGCTTTTAGTCCCCAAAATCTTTGCTATCGCCCTGCTGACCTTTAGCGCTCCCACCGCTTATCGCCTCTTGCTGATGCACTTTAAAGCAGCCAGCCTGCAGCGTGGTCTGCTGCTGCTTTTGTTTTTTATGTATCTGGGCTTAGCGGTTAATCGCCAGTCTGATTTTTTTGCCTGGGGTACAGTTGCCACTACCTGGGTCGCAGGTTTGGCTTTAATGGCGGTTTTACGCACCTTGGGTCAATACACAGTCTGGTCTTTGCCCTTGCTCAGTCTGGTTTTAAGCCTGTTCTTTTATCTTTCAACCCGTATTGCCCAATCAGGTGTGCCGCTGATTTTAACGTCACCCACCAGCTTAGGGATTACAGGCTGGGGCACTCTGGCGGTGTTTGTCTTAGCAGGCATCTTTTTACCCCAGCGCCAGGTATTCCGCGCAGAATCCCTGACAGCTCCTTCATCTGAACTCAGCTCCGAATCCACCTCAAAAGCAGAACCAGCTGATAAACTCCCCAAAGCAGCGGGTTCACTGGGACTTGTCTTTGGTTTATTAAGTGGCTTAAGCGTTGGTTTAGTTGCTAACCTCCATCTCTGGAGCGCTAAAACCGAGCCCATGCCAGCCGCTGCTTACTTTTTGCCCTTAGCCCTTGGCGCTTTGCTGGCCTGGATGGCCTACTCACGTTTAGCCAGACCTGTCCTGATTGTGATTGGCAGCTTATTACTGGGTGCAGGTTTAGTGCCGTTGCTCTATACAGGCTATGACAAAACACTGGGTTTACTGGCTTGCTTAGGTGCATCTCTTGGTTTATTTAGTCTCTGGGCTGTGTTTTTAGGCCGCTGGCGGGATTATCAGCAACGTCAGCCTAAATATTTTCCCTGGCTGGGGCTGCAGGGTGGATTTATTGCGCTACTGCTGATTCTAACGATGTTTCTGCTAAAAGCCAATCCAGGTGGTTTTTGGCTGGCTTTGGCTGGTTCAGCAGGTTTACTCCTGATGCATGAACTTAAGGGTCAAAAACTCAATCTACAAGCCACTCCTTTAGAACGCCTTTGGTATTATTCCTGCGGGATTTTTGGCGTGATGGGCTTAGCAGCTCTGTTTGTGCCGATCCCCAATCGGGCAGTCGCAGCAGATAACAAGCCAGAAATCACGGTTATGAGCAGCAATATTCGCTATGGCTGGACAGATGACTATCGCTTTGACCCGATGCAGCATCCGCGCTGGCTCAGAGACCACACCACTGAAATTATGGGGCTGCAGGAAGTCAATAAAGGCCATACATCTGGCGCTTATGCTGATGACTTTAGACTCTACCAAAAAATGATTCCAGGCCAATGGCTGTATGGTGACGCCCATTATGGCTTTGGCAATGCGCTGTATACCCGTTACCCGGTGCTTAAATCCGAAGTCCGTACCTATACAGCCAAAGATATGCTTAAGCGTTCTTGTTTAATCACCACGCTTGAAATTCAGGGCAAACCCGTCGATGTCTATGTCACTCATTTAAGTCATCTGGCCCCACCCAATCCTGTTCGTGAAGCCCAGGTGGGTGAATTAATAGGCTGGCTTAAACAATCTGACAAACCCTGGATTTTAATTGGAGATTTTAACGCTGAGCCTGACTCACCTGAAATCAAACAGGTTCAGGCCATTTCTCACCCGCTGTTGAGAAAGCCTGATCAATATAAAATCATGAGCTTTCCAGCTGCTCACCCCAATCGCCGGATTGACTATATCTTTTTTAGCCAGGATTTTGAGCTAAAAAAAATGGAGATTCTCAATAATGGCGTAACCAGCGATCACCGCCCAATTTATGCTGAGCTATTGCTGGAATAGTCTCAAATAACACATCAAACACCCCCCCATGTCAGAGTCTGACACGGGGGGTGTTTTTGAATTTAGAACTGTTTAGACAGCT
>CAJYHH010000021.1 GCA_913773825.1 Candidatus Sericytochromatia bacterium
CCGCGAGTGGGTCGGGGCGTTTGACTGGAATAAAGTGAGTTGGCCATTTATAGGCACCTCTTAACTTTAGTCATAAAAGGCCTGTTAAACATTCTGTTCATTTTTTAAGTCAAAACTTCGAAATAACGCCTCAGCAATTGCCGATCTGGTGCTGGGCAAAATAGATCTGCTGCTTCTAAACGGGTTTGAGTGGCATCAGACGAAAGTTTTATTCCTGTAGCCTGAAACAGATCCAGACTCTGCCAATAGTCTTTCTCTAATACCTGACAAAGCGCCAGCAGCGTCGCGCTAGTTTGAGGTTCTGGCTGCTGGCGGAGTCGCTGACGGGCTTTTTTTTGCCACTGAGGCAAGGGTAGACGCTTGAGCCCACCCCAGTCAGCGAGTTCGTCCAGTAAGTGAGTGAGTGCCAGACTTTGAGGGTTAGCCAGATGAAAGACCCCAGTGGGGCCTTGCATCAGCGTGAGAATACTTTTAGCCACATGATCAACGGGCGTAATATCTATAGCTAAAGGGCTGTTTGTGAGCTCAGGTAAAGCATCAAGCTCAATCAGGCCTTTAAGCAGCCAGCGTAGCCAGTCCCGTTCGGGGGCATAAGCAGTTTGGCTGTCTCCCGTGACGAGCCCCGGACGATAAATCCAGGCTTTTGCTTGCTGCTTTAATAACCAGGTATCTGCTGCCCATTTGCTGGCGGCATAGCCGCCGTGGACGGCAATCGTCTGACTTAAATCATCCTGTTCATTTGCTTGAGTGGGTTTCGGCTCAGCGGCCACAAACACCGACAGGCTGGACACATAATGAAAAGGTCGATTTAAACCTGCCAGACGAGCCACTGCCATCACATTGGCTGCGTATAAGCTCTTGTAATCACGGACTAAATCAACTTGAGCAGCACAGTGCAGAACAGCTGTTAGAGAATCTTTGAGCTCCTCACTGAGTTTAAAATCAGGCTGACTTAAATCAACACAGCTGACGCTCAGGCGATATGTATCGGGTTTGACTTTCCAGGGGCTTAAAGCCTGTTCTAAACGCTGCATCGCTTGTTCTGGGGTTCCTGCTCGCACCAGGCAATGAATCTGGGTCTCTGATGTTAGTAAAAGTTCAGCCAGCAGCCGTGAACCTAAAAAACCGGTTGCTCCTGTCAGCAGCAGCTTCTCAACACGAGGCTGGATGTTTAAAACCGGCTGAGCTAAATGGGCTGGGAGACTTTTGAGTAGAGCTTCAGTCTGGTAGGTCTGATTCAGAGGGGGTTGTTGGGCAATCTGCTTAAGGCTGCGACTTTGATAAAAGCTTTCAGGCGTGAGCTGTAAACCTAAATCTGAGGCCAATGCCACACAGGACAAGACTTGTATTGAGCTGCCGCCCAGAGCAAAAAAGTCAGCATCTGGATGAGTCACAGGCTGTTTGAGCAAGCTTTCCCAGATACCCGCCAGCAGACTTTCTTTGGGACTGAGTTTGGGACTGAGTTTGGGACTGAGTTTGGGACTGTCTGTTTGAGTGCTCAAACGCCAGTTGCTGAGACGCTGAAGCTCTGCTTTGCCAGAAGCTGTCAGCGGAAAAGGCTTTGGCCAAATCAAAAGTGTGGGAATCATCCAGATCGGCAAGCTGGCGCTTAGTGCTTTATTCAAGCTGGATTGACTCATCTGCTCACCGGCTAAAGCGGCTGTAAGGGCGCCACTTGCATGTTGAAAGACCGCAGCACGCGTGATGCCCGGCAGCTTGATTAAAGCCGCTTCAATTTCTTCTGGGCAGATCAAACGGCCATGTTGTTTAAACTGGCGATCGATGCGGCCTTCAAAGCGATATTCACGGGTGTGGGTATAACAGACCCGATCGCCACTGCGATACCAGCGCAAACCGTTTTGTTTAACAAAGCGCTGCTGAGTCAACTCAGGGTCATTCCAATAACCTAAAGCCAGACCTGGACTGCTGATCCAGAGTTCACCGCTCTTGCCAGGAATCGGAATTTCACCGTCTAGAGCATATATCACGCCTGGTAAAGGCTGGCCTAATAATTGATGCTGACCGTCTTCACAGCGCTGGGCGCTTGTGCAGACGGTGGCTTCGGTTGGACCATAGACATTGATTAAGCGCAGCTTGCGGCTCCATCTGTCAATTTGTTCAGGCGCTGCAGGCTCACCCCCAATAATCAGGGTTTGCAGGCTGGGGGGCAGTTGCTTTTGTTCAAGCAAGCCCAGTAATGAAGGGGGAAGATCGACTGAATTAATCTGATAACGCTGTAGCAGTAAATAAAACTTGTCCAGACTCTGAGTGGGCTGGGGGTCAATCACAAGCGTTGCGCCGCTTAGCAAAACGGTGCCAATATCTGAAACCGAGGCATCAAATAAGGGTGACAAAATCCAGAGACAGCGGCTATTGCTGTGCAGGCCAAAGAGCTCAATTTGGGCTTTGAGCATGGGGACGATGCCACCATGAGGGACTAAAACGCCTTTGGGGACGCCTGTTGAGCCCGATGTGAAAATTAAATAGGCTGGATCTGAAGCCGTGGGTTGAAAGGCGGGTTTAAATGTTGAGCTGCGAGGATGCTGTAGCTGGTCTAAAGTCAGATGTTCTGAGCCGAGTACGCAGCGAGCCTTAGTTCGTTTAAGTAAA
>CAJYHH010000022.1 GCA_913773825.1 Candidatus Sericytochromatia bacterium
CTGAACTGTACAGGGGCGGCTCTACCGGGAAGTGAATATGTTGCCCGCCGTGACCGCCTGCGCGCTGACTATGAACGTTTAATTGGCCCCTGTTTAGCCACATCTGAAAACGTCCGTGAACTGCTGCTTGAAAACGGTTACCCCGATGATAAAATCGAAATTCTTAAACTCGGCAACGACCGCGCCCAGCGCCTGTGGGAAGAAGTCGGAATAACCCGCCAGCCCGGCATCAATCAGACCTTACAAATTGGCTTTATGGGCTCACTTTTGCCGATTAAAGGGGTTCACACGCTTGTTGCAGCTGCTCAAGAACTCACAGGTGATTTTGAAGTGGTCTTACACGGCGAAGGCCCGGAAGACTATGTCAGTCAGTTACGCAGTCTGGACCTCAAAGGCAAAGTGCGTTTTGCAGGGCGTTTTCCTGACAGTGAGCACGGGCAACTCTTAAGCAAACTTGATTTAGGGATTGTGCCCTCAATCTGTTTTGATCATTCCCCGCTTGTGATTGGTGAATTTCAAGCAGCTCGTGTGCCGGTGATTGGCGCCCAGATTGGCGGAATTCCGGACTATATTCAGCCTGACACAGGCGGCTTATATGAAGCAGGTAACGTGACTGCTCTGGCCCAGGCTCTACAAGCTCTGATTGACGATCCCAGTCCGATTCAACAATGGCAAGCTCAGATGCAGGCGCCTTTGTCTTATACAGACTATGTGGATGCCATTGAAAGTCGTTATCAACAGGCTTTAGCCGCCACCGAAGAAAGCCGCCTAACTCGCCGCATCAGCTATTTTTTACAACATCGCAACCCTAAACAAAGTCTTTATCAAGCCAATAGCCTTTTAGCTGTAACAGATTCCCATCCGTCATTTGGTCTGGATTTGTTTAATTCACCTGCAGACAGCAACCAGATTCAAAACGCCAAATGGTTAATTGCAGCGGATCCAGAACTGCTTAATCAGCTTGAACAACAAGTTCCTCACATTCCTAAAGCCCTGATCCCAGACTGGAGTGGCCCAGCAGAGAAAGAAACAGGCTTTGAATTACCCACCGATAAACAGCTTAAAGTGCTCTTGCCTTTAACAGCTGAAGATCCAGGCTGGTCAGAGCTGATTAAAAGCTGGAGTATCAGTCTTGAACCAGATGCAGATCTCAGCCTGATTTTATTGCCCTGGCAAAGTGACCCCGAAGCCTGTCAGGAAGTCTTAATTGACGTGATTGATCAGCTGCCAGACCCTGAAGGGGGCGCTGAAATGATTTTGCTTGAAGAAGCTGGCAGCCAAATTGAATCACTAGCCCCCCATTTTGATTTGATGGTGCTGACAGCTGAGCTGCTCAAACAGCCTGCTCTGCGCTGGCGCAGCTTAAATGCCCAACAGCTGCTTTTACCTAGTCTAGCAGCTGATCTGAGCGATGTATTAATCCCCCTTGAAGCCACTTATCCTTTATATCAAAGTCTAAGCCCCTGGTTAGCTGCCTTACCAGGCTGGAAGCTCTACCGGCCGGATCCTGAAGCCTTACAAAATCAGCTTAAAAACAACCATATTAACCTTCAGAATCTGCTAAAGCAGACAATTTAAACAATTCAATCTAATTCAGTCTAAAATCACTCACAAGCAGGGGCCAAGCGCCCCTTCCCGTTGACGGTCTTATATGACGCAATGTATAAAGCTAGTGTACCCAAAATCTCCCTGCCCGCCGCCTACGGAATTGCAACTTGGTTTTTTATCCGTAACCCACAGACTCTCAACGTTTGAGCCCGGCGCGCAGCATCGATAATTATTAAATCAACAGCAAGTGAGTACTATGGAACATACGGCTGGTATTTTTTTCACGCCTCTAGAGGTGAGTTTGTTTACCCTCGTGATGTTGGGCCTCATCAGCCTGTCGGCCTACGGGGCCAACATCAAGTATCAGCTGGTCCAGGTCGGCCAGCCTGATGCACGGCATCCAGCTCCTGATGATATTCCGCGTCGTCTCTGGCAGACGGCCTATGACGTTTTTTACTGGTGCTTCCGCGGCGTTCGTCTGTTCGTCGGTATTATGCACACCTTTGTTTTTGTCGGCTTCTTTGCCTTTTTGCTGGCAACCACTCACCACGTTTTACGTGCTTATACCAATGACGTAGAATTTTCGCTGCTTAAATTTATTCATCCAGCGATTGATAAGGGTTATGCCCTGGTAGCAGACGTGTTCTGTATTCTGGTTCTGACCGGCATTCTGTCACTGGCTTATCGTCGCTTTGTTAAAAAACCCAAAAGCCTTTATCCGCCCGCTGAAAAACAAGGCGTACTGGTCAACAAAGAATCACGCGATAACCCCTGGTTAGAATCACTCATCACCATTGTCTTTATTACCATGCTAATGGTGACTTACCTGACCACTGAAGGCTCTGCGATTGCCTGGATTCAAAAAGGGGAAGCTTTTCACTTTGAAGCTTGGCGGCCTTTTTCAGCTGTAATTGGCCTGGTGCTACACAGCTTGAACCTGCCAGATGCGGCTTTAGTGGCTTCTTATCACGTCTCGTGGTGGCTGCATATTCTCTGCGTTTTAGGCTTTGCCTGCTATATTCCTTTCTCCAAACATCTGCACTTGATTGCAGGCCCCATCAATCTTTACTTCCGTCGTCAGGCCTCTTACGGCAAAGTCGACAAAAAGAAAGATCTGATCGCGATGCTCGAATCAGAAGACGAAGATGATGATATGAGCATGGGTGGCATTGAATATATTCATGATCTGCCCTGGAAAAACGTGCTTGATACCTTTGCCTGTATTGAATGCGGCCGCTGTGACGATATCTGTCCGGCTAACTTCACAGGTAAAGAACTTTCACCCAAGTGGATGATCGTCAATGCCAAACATCTAATCACTGATGAGCGCGATCAGCTGCTGGCCACCGGCAAGTCTGAAACCAAACTGCGTGAGCACGTCATGACTGAAGACGCCCTCTGGTCCTGCACCAGCTGCGGCGGCTGTATGGAAATGTGCCCAATGGGCATTGAACATATCCCGATGATTATGGGCATGCGTCAGCATGAACTGATGGGTGAAGAAGAATTCCCGAAAGAATTTAACGTAATGTTCCAGAACCTTGAGCGCCAGGGCAATCCCTGGGGCCAGGCTCAGTCCAAACGTGACGAATGGGCCAAGGCACTGGAAGTCAAAACCCTCGATCAGATTGAAAACATCAACGAGATCGACGTGCTCTACTGGGTTGGCTGCGCAGGTTCTTATGACGACACCGCCAAAAAGACCACGGTCGCTCTCGCCAAACTGCTTCAGGCTGCAAACCTTAAATTTGCCATCTTAGGCAAAGAAGAAAAATGCTGTGGTGACCCTGCACGTCGCTGCGGTAACGAATTCCTGGCTCAGTCTCTGATTCAGGAAAACGTCGAAATCCTCAATGAATATGGCGTTCAGCATATCGTGACGGCCTGCCCGCACTGTCTGCACACGCTTAAAAACGAGTTCCCGGATTTTGGAGGCGTTTATCAGGTCAAACATCATACCCAGCTGCTGACCGAGCTGATCAGCGATGGTCGCCTGAAGGTGAATACCACCACGGCCAATCTGCTGACCACTTTCCACGATCCCTGCTTCC
>CAJYHH010000023.1 GCA_913773825.1 Candidatus Sericytochromatia bacterium
GTCTGATTATCGATAATCCTGCTTACGATAGTACCAGTTGAGCGCTTGATTCCATTCGATTTACCTCAATCAGATGCTGGTGTTTGCCTGCATCTGATTCTGCTTTTTGACCATCCGCCGCAGTCACAACCTTGGGTTTTTAGGCTGTTAAAGGCATTGTCCCAGAGTTATCAACTGGTTTTGACAGCTGTTTACAACGGTCAGCCCTATGATTTTGATGCTCAGCTGCAGAGTATTGATCCTACGTTGCGCTCTTATCATTTGCCGCTTCGGATCGAGCCTGAGCAAATTCTGGCTCATCTACTGAGTTTGCCGCAACCATCAGCTGTAGCCAGGTTGTGGGTCTCTGCTGAAAGCCTTTTGCCTCTAAAGGCTGTAGCTGACTGGCTATCTGTTTTAGACATCCATCCTGTTCTAATGCCTGCTGTACTTCCTGTGGGCAAAGCTGTTTCAGAACGTCGTCGTTTTCAGGCGCGTACGGAGCTTAAGCAGTCTTTGCAGCTGCACGAGACTTGTTTGCAAAAATGGCCACCTTGCTTGTTTTGGCATTCAGATCAAGATCTACAGCTCATTCAAGCTCTAAACGATAATCTGGGTGAAGTCAGTGTTTTTACTGATGTGGGCTCAGAGCTTTGGGCTCAACCGGCTTTACCTGTTCCTGCAAACCAAACAACTTGGTTGCAAGCTGAGGCTATCTGGGGTGCTTTTAAACAAAATCCCCAAGTCAAAACTTTAAAACATCTGCTGTCAGTTTTTCCTACCTCTCCGCGTCTATACCCTTTTGCAGCGAGATTATTACCTCAACAGGATGCTTTGTCTGTTTTGGCTGGTGGTTTTGAACTGGGGCTTTTGTCGCCCATGATGTTGTCTGCAGCAGCGGGGTTACTTCAGACTTCTGATCCACAAGCGGCAGCTGACTGTGAGGCTGTTTTTCAAGCGCGTTTTGGCACACTCTCAAAGCCGGTGAGAATTAATTACTCAGGTTGGGCGAGCTGTTTGCCCAGACGTGAAAGTTTGTCTGTTTGTCTGATTGTTCGCAATGAAGCTCATCAGATTCAGGCTTGTCTAAAAAGTGTTGCGCCAATTGCAGATGAATTGATTGTGGTCGATACAGGTTCTCAAGACGATACCATTTTGCTTGCAGAAGAGCTGGGTACAAAAGTCTATCGCCATCAATGGCCTGATGATTTTTCTGTTGCGCGTAACTTTTCATTAGCTTATGCAAGCTGTGATTGGATTTTGGTTTTAGATGCAGATCAGCAACTTGAAGCCTCTGCTTTACCGGCTTTAGAACAGTTTTTATGGAATCCAGAACCTGGTTTACTACGTGCTTTAGTTCGGATTAAAAATTTTTCTGATCAAGGCCATATTAGCCTGGTTCACTGCGAAGCACGTTTATTCCCGGCTGTCCCTGAGCTTCGGTATCAAGGACGCATTCATGAAGAAATTATGTTCTTTGGCCGAGGTTTTTCGCCTAAGCCTTTACTTGAAAATCTGACGCTTTTGCATTGGGGGTATACTTCCCAGCTTTTGCTCTCTAAAGATAAGTTGGGCCGTAATCTTGAGCTGTTGAGACGCCAACATCAGGAGTTTCCTGAACAAACTCATATCATGACTTATCTGGGTGATACTTTGGCTGCGCTTGGGGAGCATGAGTCTGCTTTAAGCTGGTATCAACGCGTTTTATCAATTTGGACTCGTCATGATCCTGAACGTCCTGTGCCTCAGGCAACTTTGCTCAGAACATTGAGTCAGATGTTTGCTTTGTTATTTGCGCTGCGCCGGCTGGGTGATTTACTTGAGCAGGCTGAACGTTATGAGGCTGTTTGTCAGTGTCTACCTGATTTTTGGTATCTGCGGGCTCAAGCGTTACTTGTCTCTGGAGATGACGCTGGCGCGAGGTTCTGTTTTGAAAAAGGCCTTGGGTTTAAGCGCCAGCCAGAGTTATTGGCTGGCTTAAGCAGTTCTTTTAGCCCAGATTATATTTCGCTCTTGCCGATGCAGCAGTTGCTTTTAATCAGCTACCGTCTCTTGCGTGAGAGGCAGGAATCCGTTGAGCAGTTCTTAGGCCTGTTTAACGAATGGCTTAAAGATGGTGCACAAATTTCAGCTGATTTTCCTCACCCTTTGCTGTATCTCTGTGAGATATCCCTCAAAGATCCTGCTGTTTTGACTCAACTGTCTTTTGAAAAGGAAAATAATGGCTTTAAGTCTCTTCAGGCGCAGGGGATTTTAGCTGCTTTTAGTCAGCTTGCACCAGAGTTTATTCGAACCGTTTGGGATTCTGCCGTCTTCCCTCTGATCTGGACGCCTGCTTTGGCTGATGACTGGATAACATACTGCTTAAAACTCTGGGAGGCAGCTGATACGCGCTTGCGTTGGT
>CAJYHH010000024.1 GCA_913773825.1 Candidatus Sericytochromatia bacterium
CAGGCGTCAATACGCGCCTGGGAGCCCAGGCGCTGGTCAATGTCGCGGGCTTCGTAAATCAGATCCAGTACCACTTCATCGCTGACGGCTTCGCTGAATTTATAGGTGTGAATATAGCCGCCAAAGACTTCCAGACTGGTTTGTTTATCTTTTTTTAGCAAGGGTGTGCCGGTAAAGCCCAAAAACACGGCCTGGGGCATTAACGCTTTCATGGTTCGGTTAAGTTTGCCGCTTTGCGTGCGGTGGCATTCATCCACAAACACAAAGATCTCGCCAACGGTCTGGCAAGGCTGATCTTGCAGATCTTTCAAGTATTTTTCGAAGTCATCAACGCCTTTTTGGCCAAACTTATGCACCAATGAGCAGATCAGGCGGGGGCTGGCCTGGCCCAGCAGCGCCATCAGCTGGCTGCCGCTGCTGGTGCGCGTAATTGCTTCACCAGCATCCATAAAGACATCGCGAATCTGAATATCCAGCTCTTCGCGGTCCGTGACAATCACCACCCGGGCCTTTGGCCTGTTTTCAAGAATCCACTTGGCCAGCAGCACCATCACAATGCTTTTGCCGCTGCCCTGCGTATGCCAGATAATCCCGCCTTGATTGGCCTTAACCCGCTGCTGCGCGGCTTTGATGCCAAAATACTGATGCACCCGCGGCAATTTTTTAACGCCCGCATCAAAGAGCACAAAATCATAAAGCAGTTCAATCAGCCGTTCTTTATTACAGAGTTTGAGCAGATATTTATCCAGCTTATAGCGGCTATTATCCGCTTCGTCTTCTTTCCATTTCAAAAAGTATTTTTCTGAAGTGCCAATCGTACCGTATTGCAGCCCTTCAGAATCATTACCGGCAAAGACGATCTGAACAGTGCTAAAAAACCAGGCGTTAAACTCTGGACGCTGATTGGACAAAAGTTGGCGAATCCCGTCACCAATGCTTTTGCGACTGTTTTTGAGTTCAATTACACCGACCGCAATCCCGTTAATATACAGCACTAAATCGGGTCTGCGCTCAAAATGCTGATCAGAGGGCCCTTTTAACGTGACTTCCTCAGCGATATAAAAGTCGTTTTGATCCGGTTGTTCCCAATTAATCAGCCGAACCGATTCACTGTTTTTATCAGCGTCCGGCTTAACCGAAACCGGATAACGCAGTAATTGGTAAACCGCTTGATTATTGTCATACAGACTGCGATTGGGGTCATCAGCCGCTTTGCGCAAAAGGGTAAGTGCGGTCTTAATCTGTTCGATGGGATAACCCACTTTTGTCAGATATGCCGTCAGCAAGGTCTCTTCAATATTGCTATTGCCCTGGCGATCAATCCAGTTACCCAAATACTGATAACCCAATTCATCCCGAAACAATTCCACCAACCGATTCTGCGTTTCACGTTCTGATTTACCGATCTGATTCATGTCCGCCCTCTCGATGTTCCGTTTTGCGCCTGACCCGTTCAGACTAAATACTTAACTTTGCTGGTCTTTGTTTGTTTTTACAACTGACTGATGTTTCAACGCCCATTTAAGTGGATTATTGTGGATATACCGACTAATCCGCTCATAAGATCCATCTTGACGAATAATATGTTCATAATAATTGCGCTCCCACAATCTACCCGTAAACGGTGCCCAACCCTGGTGACGCACGCCCTGAATATATTTATTCGTCGTCAACGATTTAAATCGCCCCACAATATCCGGTAACGAAAGTACCTTCTCAGACCCATCCTGTCCCGGATTCAACGCATCCACACGACTCTTTTTTACTAAAGAACCCTGTTCAAAAATACAGTCCTCACAAAGTCCCGCAATCAAATCAACAGTGGACCGCAAACAAGACAGACAAAGATCTTCACCCATATCCGTCAAATGGACTGTCTGCGCGATATTATTCAGATTCTCTGTCATCGCGATTTTATCAAGATTAAGATGACCTGTATCTAAATGAAGGTGTTTCACCGAATCCGTCATCAAATCTCTCTCAGTCCCATTCTCAGTCCCAGTCCCAGTCCCAGTCCCAATCTCAGTCCCAATCTCAGTCCCAATCTCAGTCCCAATCCCGGTCCCAGTCTCAGTCCCAGTCTCAGTCCCGTTCTCAGTCCCGTTCTCAGTCCCGTTCTCAGTCCTGTTCTCAGTCCTGTTCTCAGTCCTGTTCTCAGTCCCGTTCTCAGTCCCGTTCTCAGTCCGGGTCCCAATCCCAGTCTTCGTCTTTGTCTTTGTCCGGGTATCCCCCCGTGGATACCCTCCCA
>CAJYHH010000025.1 GCA_913773825.1 Candidatus Sericytochromatia bacterium
TCTCTGGCAGCGCTTTTAGTGCTTCGATGCCCGCGTTAATTTTGCCATCACGCTCTTTAAACAATTTATCGGCTTCATTAAAGCGGCTGATTTGAGCATCAACACGGGTATTGATTTCTGATTCACTGAGAGCTGGGGTCACCGCTTTAAGATTTTTCTCAAGTCCGGTGCGGACGCTGCCGACAAAACTATCCCAGTTTTCCTGGGTGCTATACAGACGCTGCTTAACCAAGGCAGCGGTGTCCTGGCCTTCATCATGGGCTGCCTGGGCTGCAGGTGTAGCCCATTGTTTGGCGCCTTCTTTGACTTCTTTTTTAATCGCTGGGCCACCCCCTTCGACATACAGATTAGTATCAAAAACTGAGCCGGCTTCTTTGCCAAAATGCCGTTGAAAGCGGGCATTGACCTCTTTCATGACTTTTGTATCCATGCCTGGCCGATCAGCTAAAACCGTCATATCAAAGTCAGAGGTTAAATCAGTAGAGCCAACTGCACGTTTATCAATTTTGTCCCATGATGCTGTGACTTTGGTGATTTCTGATTTTTTGGCGTTAATCGCATCATTGTCTTTGGGTTCAGCAGACTCAAGTGCCGTCAGCTCTTTTTGCAGACCACCCACTTCTTCTTTTTTAAGGTCCGCACAGACTTCTTTAAAAGTATTCAGGACAAACTGCTGGCGATAGTCGATCACAGCTTTCATCGTAAATTCACGGCGATCTGAGCCAAGATATTCTTTTTTAACCCGGCCCCATTCCATCCCCCCATGGCCCATTTTATCTTCTAAACCATGCAGCTCATGCTCAACTTTGTCGAGTTTTGCCTGGAGATCGGGTTTGGCAGATTCAGCTGCACTGGCTATTTCTGCTTTAAGGCTCTGGCGCTGGTCTTCAAGGCCACGAGCCTTTTTAGCTGTTTCAAGCGTGCTTTCTTTTTCGGCAATTTTGGAATCCACTTGTTTAAGTTCAGCTTGTTTAGCCTGAAGGCTTACCGTCATATTGGCGGTGTGTAAAGGCTTCATCGCGGCTTCCAGCCGGGACTCCAGTACACCTAATTTGTTTTTGATCATTAATGTTTTGACAGGGGAATCTTTCATCGTGGCTAAGCTGGCTTTAAAATCAGCAATCTCTTGGCGAATCGGAGCCGCGTCTTTGTCAACTTTAGCCAGGATTGCTGCAAGGTCGGGTTTGGGGGCTTTGTCTGCGTCGGCTGGCAAGACGGCTTGTAAACGCGCAATATCTTTTTCTAAGCCAGCTTTTTGGGTGCCAAGCTGAGCGACTTCCTGTGACAACTCAGGTGTTGCTTGACGATAAAGCTTTTCGAGGATATTGCTTTTATTGTGCAGCATTTCACTTCTGGTCGGAGCCCGACCCAATGTGCTCTTGTCTGGAGTGGCTGCTTGAGGGGATTTAATTTGACCATCAGCCGACTCAGTGGATGCAGCCATTTGGGGGGGTAGGCTCGATAAGGCGGGGGCGGTTGGCGAAACAGAAGTCCCCGATGAAGCTGAACTTGGCAGACTCGCTGACTTCATTAAGCCCTGGTTTAAATCCTGAAGATGACTGGCGTTTTCCTGAAGCTGCTCACTTGGCATACTTGAAGCCACCTGAGCAACTTGCTGGCTGACGCCGGTACTGGTGAGCTGTTGCTGAGTCGCAATACTTTGATTATGGACTTGAAGACCCGAGCTAGGGCCTGTTTTAGCTGGCGTTGAAACACTGGTGCTTGGGGTTGAGGGGACAGTGGGGGTGCTTGGCGCAACAGTTGATGGTGCTTTAATCGGCTGATGTTGAATAGAAGGTGAAATAGAACTGATGTTTGCCATGACACAACTCCAAGGTCTAAAGAATATCTGAATAAAAACGGCTTCTAACGGCTTCTAAATAACCAAAACAAAATTGTTAACGGTGTAAGCTTCTAAACCAGTTTAATCTATCCATCATCATAATTACTAGCCGTGATTATGCGTAAACAAGCTTAGTTTGCGAAGTTTTTGAATAGTGGAGCTTTCTTGTAAGGCTAAGGGAAATCAAAGTATACTGGCCCTTAAACCTGTATCGTCGCCCGGTAGCTCTACCTAAGCCGGATTATCCCTGATTTGCCGAGGATTGTTCGATGTCTGTCACCCCTGAGCCGATTGCAATTGTTGGCCTGGCCTGTCGTTTGCCTGGTGCTTCTGACCCTCAAGCTTTTTGGGATCTGCTTATAGCGGGTCAATCTGCTATAAAGCCTGCTCCTAAAGGGCGGTTTGGCAATGAGCTCCAGCCCGTCGGGGGCTTTCTTGAGAGTATTGATACTTTTGACGCTGCTTTTTTTGGCATCACCGATCAAGAAGCTGACGCAATGGACCCCCAGCAGCGTTTGT
>CAJYHH010000026.1 GCA_913773825.1 Candidatus Sericytochromatia bacterium
CTGATAATCTGGCCTCGGCTCGTACCGCTGAACGGGCCGGAGCTGAATTTATTGAAATTGTCGATTTGCCTGCCGACACAGATATGTATCAGGCAGGTGAGCGTCAAAAGAGCCGTTACCGGTTAAATATATCTTGATAAGTGCCTATTGAGGCTCTAGCATTTTTAGCGAGATCAGTCTGTCAGCTTCGCTGACAAAGATCAATCCCAAATCTGAATAGCTCCAATAGTGTTTTTTTTGCTCGATTGTTTGTTGCCAGCCAAAGTTTTTGCCGAGTCTTTGCTGGATGATAAAAGCAGGTTGATTGAGTTTAAAGTCTCCGTCAGGGAGTAAGACGGATTGCTCAGATGCTTTAAATTCAAAACTTCTCAAATGATGGCTGCGAGTATCAAACCCTAGTTGCGTGATGCCATAACGAACAAAAACGCGCTCCTCCCCTTGCTGGGAGGCGGTATGCATCTGCTCAGGCTCACCGAGTTTACGCTTGACGCTGGCCAGACTTTCTTCAAAATAGATTGAGTAAAATTGAGCTTTCCAGGGAATTTCAGCTCCGAGTCCCGGCACAATTCGATTTTGTTGAGTTTGGCCGCTGTTAAGATCAAGTCCAAGTGGATAGTCTATCTCAAGTCTAAGCAGCTCCAGCATGCCATTACTGCGACGATCGATCCGTTCACGCGGGCAGTGTAAGCCTGAGCTTTCTAAAGAGTCTATATCACGACGGGCAGGAAAACGCGCTAGACGTTTTGCTTCATAAAGCTCTGCCATGGCTTCGTGTCGGCGATCGAGCGTGGCGTATAAGAAGCCTAGTTCTGCTCTCATACAGGGTGATTCGGAGTTAATGATTTTGCCTCGCTTATACAGATCCAGCACGTCTTCAAAACGATCCAGATCGTAAAGGCGTTCTCCGATTCTCAGAATCAGCGGTAATAAACGGGCCTGAAGGGGAAGGAGCTGTTTACGAAGCTCTTCTGGAGAACAGTTACAGTCGCTGGTAAATGATTCAACCAGTTTATGATAATGACTTTCAGCTAGATTCAGACT
>CAJYHH010000027.1 GCA_913773825.1 Candidatus Sericytochromatia bacterium
CATCGCTGCTCAAAACCGCCACATCCGGCTCATCAGTCGTCGCGGCCCAGGTCCAGACACCGTTATCACGCGTGCCGCGCACAATCCCAGAAGCATCTTGCACCACGTCGTAGTCAGAAACAAATTCCAGACCCACGCTGTGTTGGGCCCCTAATGAGTCAAAGACATCAGTCGTCGTGCCCGACAGCACGGTTGCGTTTTTAGCTCGATTCATACCGGTAAACAATCCTGAAACATTTGTCCCACCTGGGGTTGGTGAACCAGGACCCGTGCCGTCAGAGACTGTACGACCGGTCAGAATAATGTCACGTGCTGTGGCGCTCATAGAGATGCGGCCATTGCCATCCGTAAAGGCCGTAACGCCGGTTAAATCTGTTTTAGCATTAATCAGACCAATAATCGCTTGAGCATTTTGCTCAGCGGTATTGGTTGTAGGGGTAGCAGGCAAAGCGCCGATATCGACACCATTGACGACAATATCACCACTGATCAGTGAAATCGCGCCAGAGGTGACCTGACCTGTCGTGTTCTGAGACAAAGTCTGAATCGTGGTCGTGTCAGCATTAAAAATCTGAGTGTTGTTCATGGTGATGTTAGGCAGTGCGTTACCACCGACCACAATCTGCTGATCAGCCCCCGGGCGCAGCGCAGTCAGCGAAATCTGAACATTTGGAGAACCACCCGTCGAAGTGGTTTTAACCGTTGCCAATACCCCGGTTTTGTCGCGATGAAAGTTAATTAAATCAGCGAGTTTTTGCATCGTGGTTTGGGTGGTGTCACCGGGTAAAGTCAAAGGCACTTCACCCATGATGCTGACATTGTTAATCGTCAACTCACCTGCATCTAAGCGATTATTATTGGTGTTACCCAGCTGCAAATTGCCAGCACCATTGCCATAACCGGCCATAGCCACACCAACGGTTACACCATTTTGAATCGAATGAGCAAAGGCTTCTGAAGCGGTTAGACGGGAAGGGCGATACAGATTACCGGCAACATCTACTTTGCTGGAAGCCTGAGGCGGATAAGTCCGATTGGTACCAATTGTCAGATCGGTAATCGCGCCGCTGGAATTAATCACGCCGCGAGAATCAGCTTGATAACCCTGAACGCGCAAGCCAGAGTTAGTGACTAAACGGCCAAAATCATCAATGCCGAGATTGCCATCGCGAGAATAAAGGCGATTATTATTGGCGTCTTCGAGTACTAAAAAGCCCGTGCCCTGAATCGCAATATCTGTATTTTTACCGGTTGTGCTAATCGCACCTTGGGTATGAATGGTGTCGATCGAGGCCACACGAGTGCCTAAACCAACCTGAAAAGGATTGCGTCCACCGCTGGTGCCGGTTGGCGCTGTTGCGCCTGAAATGGTTTGGTCAAACTGTTCTACAAAGGTGGCGCGGCTGGCTTTATAGCCTGTGGTGTTGACGTTGGCGATATTATTACCGATCACCTCCATGCGGGTCTGGTTGGCCTGCAGACCAGAAACGGCCGTATTAAATGCGCGGTACATCAGTTTCCTCCGTCACGAATAGATGTAATTTGTCGATAGTCAATTGTCTCATCGCCAATCACCAGCTGAATGCTGCCGTCAACGAGTCGGGTCTCATCAATCGTGCCTTTAATGGTGCGGGGATCTTCCGTTTCAGTGCCTGGCACATAGGCTTCAACTTCTTTACCAATCAGAGCTGCTCCCTGGGTTAACTGCTGAAAACCAGCTAAGTTTTCCATGGCTAAACTGAGATTGGTTGTTTGTTCAAGGGTGCTGAACTGAGCCATCTGGGCGATAAACTCTTTATCCTGCTGAACATTGAGGGGATCCTGGTGGCGCAGCTGGGTCATCAGCAGGTTGAGAAAATCCTGCTTACCCAGATTCTGGGTCGGCATCACGGATTTATCCCGTAGAACCTGGCCGTATTGAAGGGGATCGGTTGTAAGCATAGAACCTCTTTATGCCAAAGTATTGACGGCTGCACCGTCGAGATAATTGTTGACTGTTGCGGTTGGGGATTCAGAGCTTAAGCCTGAAAGCGCCCCGATTAAATCAAACTCAGGCCCTTGACGCTGGGCTTGCTGCTGGCCTGACTGCTGTCGGCCTGAAGACTGCTCTTGAAAAGCCTGATGATCAGGTCGAACTTCAATCTGAATCTGATGCAGGTTTAAACCCTGCTGCTGGAACTGTTGACGTAATTGCTGGAGCTGACTTTCAAGTAAATCTTTAGCTAAGGGTAACTCGGTTAAAATCTGCAAATGCATCTGTTGGGCTTCTTGCTGCAGGCGCAGCGAGACTTTGCCTAAACTCGCGGGATTTAAAGTCAGTTCAATTGAGCGCTGGCGCGCAGCATGTAAAAGCTGAATCCGGTCTGATAGCTGACGGACTAAAGACACACGCTCAGCAAACTCAGAGGGAGCTTGTTGGGTACTCTGGGTTGAACTGGCATGAGCAGCCTGAGTGCTCCACTCGTGGCGTTCACCATGAGCCGTATAAGTCTGACTCTGGGCCTGATCACCGTTTAACAAATCAAAACCACCAGCAGGCTGACTCGCATTTTCGATTGTAGGAGCATCATTAAGGGCTCGCTCATGAGCTGGAGAGCTTATCGTTTCATCAAACACGTCAAGACCCATTTGTTGTTGCAACTGAGGCAGGAGCTGAGCTTGAGCAGGGTTAGCCACTGGCTGAGACTGAAAAGATAAACTTTGAGCAAGCTGATTTTTGAGCTGATCTAACCAGCTTTGTGAAAACTTGAGGTTTTCAGACCCTGGCTGTGTGCTGGAGTTGGCCAGATGAACAGGCAAATCAACTGGAGCTTCAGAGGATTGGGTATCTGGCAGATTGACCCCATCAGTTTCAATCTGGACAACTGGGATGGCCGTCATTTCAGACTGAGATGAGCTGGCCGGAACCGCTATATTAAAAGCAGCAGGAGTGGTCTGGTTGGAGGGTTGATTAAAAACTTGCTGAGATGGGGGCTGTAGACCTGCACTCCAGGAAAAAACCGGCAGCGGCTGCAATTCGGCTGAGCTATTGGTAGATTCAGGCTGTTTAGCAGCCTCAGCAGCCTCAGCAGGATCAAGCTGTTGACGAAAAAGGGTCTCCCAAAGGGCTGGCAGGGTTTGGGCTTGAACAGCCGGAGATTGCTGAGCAGCGGGATTGAGCTGCTGATCTTGCTCAAGTTGTTCTGGCGTTAATTCAGAACCAGATTTTATCTGGGTTTCAAGCAGTTCAGCCGCTTCTGCTGCCTGTTGGGCAGCCAGCAATTCAGCAGACTCAAGTGGTGGCTCAACCAGAGTGCAGAGAGCCTGGGCATGTTGAGCGGCCTGAGCGGTTTGCTGGTTTTGGTTTGACTGAGCAGACTGAGTTGTTTGAGCCCCTTGAGATGATTGGGAATCACGAGCCTGTTTTAAACCCGCTTGAATCATGGCCAAAAATTCGCCTGGCAACATCTCTCCTGACGACTTATTAGTCGTTTTATTGAGAGTTGCTGAAGCGCTGGCAGGATTCGGACTAGGGGTGACGAGCTGGGTAAAATCCATTGCTGGTGTTCAATACCTCTTCTTCAAATGCCCCTATCGGACAAGATCGACTTTTACTTAAGGCCTTTTGCAAAGAATTTTTTTTGACTGGGTGATCAGGCTCTTAAAAGCCTGAATTTTGGCTATGCTAAAATCAAACTCAACAACTGGCGCGGCTCTTAGCCTGGATCTAAAACCCAGACAAAAAGTCTGAATCATTCAGACATCAACTTAGCTGGCCGACCGACACCGAAAGGGTGAT
>CAJYHH010000028.1 GCA_913773825.1 Candidatus Sericytochromatia bacterium
CTGAAGGAATCAGGGTATTTTTGCTGCATAATCACCATCTGACTATTAAAGGCAGTCGTGAAGTCCAGCAGATCTTTGACCTTGAAGCCAATCAGGTTTTTCAAGAGCTCAGCTCCACCGTTTCGACAAGCGCTCTGCAAGCGCATCGTGAGCGTCTGCGCCAGAATCTACGGATTACGCCCCTGACAGATGGCGTAGCGCATAGCGATCATCGTAAATTATTATTAATCGATGGCAAAATTGCTTATACCGGTGGCCGCAATATTGGGGACAACTATCTGACTGAAGACGCTTTCCGCGATCTGATGATTCGCGTTGAAGGCCCCGTTGTCCACGAAATGCAGCAGGCCTTTATCGACAATTGGCAAAGCCTGACCCCTCGTGAAAAAGTGAGTTGGAACCTTTATTCAGCCAGTGAACTGGCTGCTGCCCTGCCCAAGACAGCAAAACTAAGTCCATCGGCCATTCTGACCACATCAAGTCGAGGCTGGCAGATTCAGGCTGCGATGTTAGATCTGCTTCAGCAAGCTCAACACACCATCCGGCTTGAATACGCCTATCTTTATCACGAGCCGATTGAAGCCGCTCTGCGAGCAGCTAAAGCAAGAGGAGTTGAGATCCAGCTTTTGTTTTCTGAACGCAGCGATGAATCCCTTTTTGATCATCTGAATCCGGCCTCAGCTCTTGATCTGATGCAGGCACCCGGCACAGGTAAAGTCCGTACCTGGCTCTGGCAAGGGCACGGAGGCGAACATGACTATATGGTTCATACCAAGTTTATGTCAGTTGACGGCAAACAAGCGATTGTCGGTTCAGCCAACCTGATTCCCCGCTCTTTGCAGTCTCCGTTTACGGCAGCAGGCAAACCGCTCTTGTTTAACGAAGAAATGGTGCTCTATATCGAAGACGAGCATTTTGTTCAGACGTTGGACAACGAGATGTTTGACAAAGACCGCAACCGCTGTCGCGAGTACCAGCCAGCTGATTTAGAAAAGCTGCTTGAGCAACGGGGTGGACAGCTTCAGCTTCTGATTGAAAAATTAAAAGGCTTGCTGGCCTGAACAGATCAGTATAGAGTAAATGTATCAGAGTTAGTTACAAACACAGTCAGACTATGTCTGGGTGCAACTGGCTCGCTGATTTTTACTAAAGGAGGCGCTCATGCCTCAATTGCAGACATCTAGCCTGAGCGAGCGTCTGGAAAATCGCCGTCGGCAGGCCAGTGCAGCAGCCACTTTACCCAGAACCCAGGCCCAGGTCTGGTTGGATCAGTTATTGGGCTTGCTCTTTCCTCATCTGGATCAGCAGTCTACCGCTCCAGAACAGATTTCAGAACGCATTCAGGAACTTGAGCAGGCTCTCTGTCAGCTTTTAACAGGTATTGGTCAACCCGCAGAGATTGCCCATCACTTTTTTACTCAGAACCTGCCAGAGATTGATGCCATGCTGCTCGAAGACGCCGAAAGCATCTGTCAGGGTGACCCGGCTGCAGGCAGTGTAGATGAAGTGATTCTGACTTATCCAGGCTTTTTAGCGGTGGCTATTTATCGACTCGCACATGCTTTGCTGGTGCAGGGTGTGCCGGTATTGCCGCGCCTGCTCACAGAATATGGGCATCAATTAACCGGCATAGATATTCATCCTGGGCCCGCATTGGTCATCGCTTTGTAATCGATCACGGAACAGGGGTTGTAATCGGTGAAAGCACCTGGATTGGTGATGACGTTAAGCTGTATCAGGGCGTTACGCTGGGAGCGCTTAGCGTTGACAAACAAATGGCGCACACCAAACGCCACCCGACACTTGAAGACCGGGTTGTGATTTATGCTAACGCCACTATTTTAGGTGGTGAAACGGTTGTCGGCCATGACAGCGTGATCGGTGGCAATGTCTGGCTGACCCGCAGCATTGATCCCTGGTCTTTGGTTTACCACACTCCCCAGATTCAGGTTCGTTCTCAGAAAAGTTTTCCACTGGAATACATGATCTGATGCTATTAGCAGTTCTTTACGGCCTTCACCACCTTACAATTCAAGGAGATTTAACATGAAATACGATAATATCCTTCAGACAATTGGCAAAACGCCCGTTGTGCGGATTAATCATCTATTTGCTGATTATCAAGGCGAGGTCTGGCTCAAACTTGAGCGCGCCAATCCAGGTGGCTCAATCAAAGACCGCATTGCATTGGCCATGATTGAAGACGCTGAGCGCAAAGGCCTTTTACAGCCTGACTCTGTCATTGTTGAGCCGACGTCTGGCAATACGGGAATCGGTCTGGCAATGGTCGCCGCAGTAAAAGGCTATAAACTTGTGCTGGTAATGCCCGAGTCAATGTCAATTGAGCGCCGTCGTTTAATGGCACTTTATGGCGCTGAGTTTGAGCTGACCCCGCGCGAAAAAGGCATGAAAGGCGCAATTGCCCGCGCCAAAGAAATTGCCGAAAGCAATGACAAAGTCTGGGTTCCCGGCCAGTTTGAAAACCCAGCTAATGTCAGCGTCCATCGTGAGACAACGGCCCTGGAAATTTTAGCTGATTTCCCTGAAGG
>CAJYHH010000029.1 GCA_913773825.1 Candidatus Sericytochromatia bacterium
TGCCGTTCAGCGTAGGGCTTAAGGCTTTCAACCCGCTCTAATAAGGTTTCTCTTTGCTTGGGAACATCTTGCATGGGCTTTAGAGCCTGATGGGCCTTATTCAGTGCTTGGTCTAGTTGAAGATAAGGCGTCTGACTGGCTTCAAGTTGGGTAAGCTGTTGGATGTCTTGTTGGGCTTGCTGGTATTTATGTTCGAGCTCTGGTGCGAGATTTAAGGCTTGTTGTAAATCTTGATAACGAGCCTGTGCGCCTTGAGATTTGCGAATTTGAGTTTGAATTTGATTGAGTTCAATGGCTGAAAAATTCAGCATCGTCAGTTCTTGCTCTATTTTGGTCAGGGATTCAGCGTTTTGGCGAGACTGTTGATTTCCTGTCTGGGTGAGGGTTTGCTGATCGGTGATGAGCTGTGACAAGCGGGCTTGATCAACTTCAAGCTGAGCCAGTCGATTGTGAATAGAGCCGCGCTGAGTTTGCAGGTCTTCCCGAGGTTTAAGTTCACGGGATAAATGCTGATACTCACGGCGCATAGACAGGATCTCAGCTTCAATTTGCTGAATCTGGGGCAGTAAAGCTAAGCGCTCGTTTTCTAGCGTTTGCCAGTCAGCTGTGTACTTATTCAGCAAAAGTTCCAAATCAGCTGTTGTCAGCAGGCGTTCACAAGTTGGGCAGACTGAATCCAGATGGGCTTCATGGTGCTGTTTAAGCTGTGCCTGGCGCTGCTTCAAGCTGGTCTGAGTCTGAATCAGGCGTTCTGTTTCACGCTGTAGAGAATCTTGTTCATGCCGCAGTTCAAGGCCACGCGTCTGGACTTCTTCGAGACGGAGGGACTTGTGATTGAGCTCAGCTAACTGTTGGTCGAGTTGATCCAGTTCTGCTTTTAATTGAGGCTGCTGGTGCAAAGCCTGCTGAAGTTCGTTAATCCGATCAGTCAGCGTCTGGAGCTGGAGTTCAAAGCGCTGGCGCTGTTGTAACACACGATGTTCAGTTTCACGACGTAAATGTTCAAGGGTTTGCCATTGGGTTTGTAATTCCAGCAACTGGGCTTCGGTTTTTAAAGCCGTCTGTAAGCAAGCATAGTCTATTTCAATCTGATTTTGCTCTTGCAAAACGGCCTGAATCCGGTTTTGTTCTTGTTCAAGTTGTTCGAGGCGGTGAACGGCCTTTTGATGGATTAAGGCCTGCTGATGAGCTAATCGTTCACGTTCAGTTTGTAATTGTTGGATGTGAGTCTCTAAGTGGCGAAACTGTGTAAACTCAGTTTCTTTTTCACGTAGCTCGTTTTCTGCTGTGATGAGCTGGCTATGGCCTTGTTCGATGTTGTCGGCCCGCTCTAGCCAGCGTTGAACCGCTTCTTGCTGAGCTAAAAGCTGAGTCTGGCGTTGGGAGAGATTATTTAGCCTTTGTTGCTGAGTTTGAACCTGATGATTGAGACTTTCGGCTTCATAACTGAGCTGACGCTGTTGTTCAGCGATATTACGCTGAGCATCTAATTCGGATTGAATAAGCTGGATGTCTAAGCCTAATTGAGTATATAAGGCTTTGCTGTCGTTTAAATGAGCTGAAAGATGCTCTTGCGCTGATAATTCATGGCTAAAGCGTTCCATTTGCAGCTTTAAAGCGACGTCTTGAGCACGCAGCTCGCGTTTGTGCTCGATGGCTTCAAGGCGCATTTTTTCATAGGCTTCCAGCTGCAGGATATCGGCTAGAACCCGTTTGCGTTCAGCAGGAGTGGCGGTAGTAAAAGCATCTGCACGCCCCTGTAAGATAAACGATGAATTGACAAATAGCGCATAGTTCATGCGCAAGGTTTGTTCAATACGCGCCTGGGTTTCGGCAATTTTTTTCCCGCTTAAAGAACGAAAGCCTTCAGGAGCCTGGATCTGAAACTCTAAAGCTGCCTTGCCACTGGCTTTGCCTTTGCCTTTACGTCGGCGTGAGCGAATAATGCGATAAAGCTGGCCTTCCAGTTGAAAATGGAGTTCAACACGCGCCTCTGGGGTGCCAATTCGGACCAGGTCTTCGCTATCACTGGCTCTTGAACTGTCAAATAAGGCCCAGGTCAGAGCATCTAAAATAGTCGATTTACCGGCGCCATTATTACCTGCTAAACAGGCAATTCTAAAGCTTTGAAAGTCTAACTCAGCTTCAGTGTAAGTCATAAAATTTTCAAGTTTAAGGTAGACAGGAATCATAAAGGGCTCTCGAGTTCAATGAGATAGTACCAGTTCAGTGAACCCAGGAGAAAAAAAGCCTGGAGGCTCCCATCTGGTAAGTGAATCACGCCATTTGAATGTTGTCGGAGTACGGCAGGGTTAAGCAGGCTGGTTTGGCTCTCTGTTTGTAGTCTGTCTTGAGCCTGATTGCCTATTTTGACAATCACACACCCTTCTGCATCAAGCAGGCTGAGCTGGTGTATGCCTGCTTGTTCAGGTAATTTAAGCAAATCTGGCAAAAGGCGATCAAGCGAGAGCTCCAGGCTTGTGACGCCCAAAAGTTGTCCGCCTTTGGCTAAATGTACAACGCCCATCGCGCCCTGGCCCAGCATCAGTAAAAAGTCATAAGGTAAAGATCGTTGCTGAATTTCAGGAAAATCGCCTGTTTTAATCGGAATATGCGTTATAACTTCTTCAAGTTCTCTAAATCCAATTAGTTTTTGTTCGTAGAGCCAAGCCAAATCGCGCTCTGGTTGAGCTTCTGGTAA
Organism: Candidatus Sericytochromatia bacterium; assembly: GCA_913773825.1. Taxonomy (GTDB): domain Bacteria; phylum Cyanobacteriota; class Sericytochromatia; order UBA7694; family UBA7694; genus CAJYHH01. The sequence goes on from CAJYHH010000029.1 coordinate 2,702, forward strand.
CTCAGGAAAAAAACGGTCCAGACAGGCGCTGGCCTGTGGACCTAAACTAGCAGCCAGCAGACTATGTAGCGATTGAATATCCATGGATACGATATGATACAGCTAATCGGACTGGAGTCACAAGCGCCTGAACCACTTAGAAAATAAGCAAAAGTCCCGGTTTGAGCAAATGCTCAAACCGGGACTTTTAAAGAGATAGCACA
>CAJYHH010000030.1 GCA_913773825.1 Candidatus Sericytochromatia bacterium
CAAGGAAGCCCCCAGGCTTATCCCGGTTATCCCCAGCAAGAGCCTTCTTATCACTCAGGTTATTATGAGCCTCAGGATCCCAACGCCACCCAGAGCTATTATGATCCGCCCCAAGAAGATCAGGAGCAGCAGGCTTATAGTCAACAAGGCTACGAAGCTCAGCAAGGTTATCAAAGTCAGCAGGGCTACGACCAGCAGACCTACTATGATCAGCAGACCGGTCAGGCTTATGACTCTCAGGGCTACCCGCAACAACAGGGGTATGATCAGCAATATGCTCAAGCTTATGAGCAGGGGTATGATCAAGGTTATGCTCAGGGCTATTACGATCCGAATCAGCCTTATGACCCCAATCAACAGGGCTATGACCAGCAATATGCCCAAGGCTATTATGACGAGAATGGCCAATACGTCCAGGGCCAGGGCTATGACCAGCAATATGCCCAGGGCTATTACGACGAAAATGGACAATACGTCCAGGGTTATTATGATCCCCAAAACCCTGAAGCCCAGGGCTATTATGACGAAAACGGCCAATATGTCCAGGGCCAGGGCTATGATCAGCAATATGCCCAATACCCTCAACAAGGCTATGAGCAAGGTTACGATCAGCAATACGCTGAGCAGGGCTATTATGACCAGCAGGGTTATGCCCAACAAGGCTATGAACAGAGTTACGATCAAGGTTACTACGACCAGCAGGGCTATACAGGGGATCCCAACGATCCCTATGGCCAGGGTGGCGCTCAGCAGATGCCGCCCCGTAAGCAAAAAATCGAAACGGTATCTGATTATTACAGCCAGATGATGGGCGAAGGCTACGTCTTTGCCACTGACTCAGATGACTCCCCCCATCACGAACAAGTCAAAACTGAGCAGGCGTTTTACCAAAAGCAGCAAGCCACAAACTCGCCTTATCCGCCGCCGCATTTAGTGCCTCAATCCCCGCTGATTCAGATGCTGGGCCCGGTTGCGGATATTTACCTCAAGCTGCGTGAACTCTGGGTCAAGTTATCGGCTCAAGCCACTCATTACACAGACATGTTTTTGGATCTTCAGGAGTCGATGCAAAAAGAGCTTAAAGAAGCCGCTACCCTGGCTTTTAAAGGCTTTTTAGATCAGATGAAGCAGCGTTCCCCGCTTGCTCTGCCCTATCAGCAAGGGGGCCCAGGCCAGCCCATTGGGGCTCCAGGCGCACCTGGCGCTCCACCTGGGCATCCTTATGGCGCACCGGCGGCTCCCCAGCAGCCCCCCGTCAGCTTTGTTGATCTCCAAGAGCTCAATGTTGAGTTTACCGACAACTACGATCAGCCTCTGTTTGACTTTAGCAAATATGCCGGCAGCCAGTATAAAGTCTCAAAGCAAATTGCGGATCCTGCTGCCATGGAAGCCGCCCTGTGGGCCATCCGCGAATGCGCCCCGCGTGCAGGGGCCATTCCGCCTGCTCAAGAAGGGCCTTACGCCAACTTACCGCTAACTGAAGTGATGAACAATATCACCGACCAGGATCTAATGGCCTTCCTGCGTTACGTCAAAGCCTACCCCGGCAACTATGTTTCTCGCAGCCTGAAAATCTCAGAAACCTTTGCCACCTGGGTCGTCTACGGAGCACCGCAGCCGTAAGCGAAGCAGAGCTTCGCAGTGGTGGGTTTTGAGTGGAAGACAAATACACAAAACCCAAAACAAAAAACAGCTTGCGGTAGTGATGAGCAAGAGGCTCAAGCTCACCACTCACCACTCACCACCCAAAACGGCGGCTCCGCCGCCTCTTCCATCTTCCGCCTTTAAAACCCATAACCCACAACGCGAAGCTCCGCTTCGCTCTTCCCCTTCCCCTCTTGTCTGGGTTAAGCTAGACCGCATGCAGGGGGTATGCTGATGACCATGACGCCCAACGCCTCTCTGGACTTGCTCAAAACTTGTTTTTTTGATGACGCTGGCAGCTTAAGGTTGCGACTACGTGGCTTAGATGAAGACTCACGCAAAGGGCATTTTCAATATTTACGTCAGGTCCTGCAGATCCTGCGCAAAGCTTGTTATTACAGCGACAGCTCTTTTGTAACAAGCCGCCAGAGCTTGTTAGGCTCTGCCATGACCCATCATCATCCCAGTTTAAATCGCGTAGAAGACGCCTGGGACGAGGTCAGCAGCCATTTTGAACATTTAACAGACTGGCAGGCTCAGCATCAACGCTCTTTTTATGCGGCAGCCAATGCAGCAGATTTTTATTTACGTCTGCAAATGCTACAGGTCGGCTTAGCCCCCCGGAACCAGATTAGCAGCGGTTTTCGCTATGCTCGCCGCGGTTTGCCCTTTGTCAGTGACCGGACGGTTTCAGGCAGCTGGGCGCTTAATCTGGGCGGCGTGATTCTGGATCGGCCTGTGCCCTGGGCTCGCGAAGCCCTGCTCAAACTCTGTGAGCAAATTGAGCAATTACCCCATGCCTTTGGTTTTGCCGCCCTGATGTTAGAAGCACTTGAACGTCACCAGGATTGGGAAAGTGAACTAAGACCCTTTTGGGGACACAGCATGTTGTTAGATGGCTTTTGTGACCCTTTGCTGGTGCGCTACCCCGCCAGCATGATTTTAGCTGGCCTGGAGCCTGACCGACCAAACCCTCACTCAACACAGCAGCCAACCGAAGCCTTAATCGGCGCGCTTTCTGATGGGGGCCTGTTAACCCGCCTGCAGCAAGCTGACATCCCCCGCATTGAGCTGTTTAAGCACCTGCTGAAACAGCTTCAGCAAGCCCAAACCCCTCAACTGGCCAGTCTGTGGTTGCGATTATTTGAACAACTAGCAGCCACTAAAACGGAATTAACAGCATTACAGAGCAGCTGGATTGAGCTTATGACTTCGCCAAACTCCCAGGCGATTCAATTAGCCGTACGCGAGCTAAAACCCTACGTCCAGACAGGTCAGTTAAATCAGCCCCAACAAGAGCGCCTGGTTCAGGCCAGCTTGCATCATGTAAGCCATGAAGTACAAGCCGCAGCGCGTTCAGCCTGGGATTTATTTTATCATCTTGCTAAACAGCGGCCTGAGAACCATCAGGTATTAGAGTGCCTGGCGACTGTGATCAGCCAAATTAAGTCAGCGCGTTTAAGACTGCAGGTCTTGCGCTGGCTGCGCGGTCAGAGCTTGCCACCGGCTTTAATCACCGCGCTCCAGACCCTTTTGCTCAAACCAGATTTGCCCAATCTGGAACATGAATTACTCGAGCAGCTGCTGCAGGGTTTAACAGCGAATTCTATTCCATCCAACTTACAAAGTGACAGCTTCAAGCCCACACCCTGGCAACGGGCTTATCACGAGCAGCTTAAACAGGTTAAACAGCTGGTTCAACTCCAGCCTGTCGACCCAGGCTGGGAGAGCTACGCCCAAGATCCCCTTATGACAGCTTATACCAGCCCCCAAACCCTTGCTCAGGACTTTTGCCGGGCCGTCTCAACCGGGCTTAGCCCGCTTGAGCTAGAGAGCTTAATGGCGGGTGTTTTGGCCTGGCCCTTAACCCCCACACTTCGACCTCATATTGCCACCATCTTAGCCCCTGTGCTTGAAGTCTTAAGCGGCTGGCAAGCCCCCGAAGTTGAAGAACAGCTTTATTTATTACCCCAGCGCAGCCTACATGCGGTTTTACTGGCCTTTGGCTGGCTAAACCCAGATCAAAAACCTGAGCTTCATCCAGCCAGCGCCACCCATCGCGCCGTCCAGCTTGGCTCGCCCTTGGGCTATTGTTTGCTGCAGCTTGTTGAACTGACCTTGATCTACGCCAGACAAGGCCGCAGCAGCTTATTGTCGACGCCTGAATTTAAAACCGGCTGGATCTCCCCTACGACCCTGGCAAAACGCTTGAGTGAGCATCTTCAAAGCCAGCGTCTCTCAAGCCTTGAAAGTGAAGACCTGGGCCTGGCTTTAATGCGGGTGCCGCCCGTCGACAGAGAGGCCTTATGGAACAAAATTGCCCCTGAGCGAAGCCAGATTAAGCAGCGTTTTCAGCAGGCCGCCCTTGAGCTGGCCTTTGGCCCAGAACCTGCTTTAGCCTTAGTCAGCTTTGCGGCCTATAACGCCCAAAACCCACCTGATGACTGGGTCTTACAAGTGCGTTATTATGCCGCTCAACCCCGTGATACTGAACCCAATCGGGTCTTTCGCCTGCTTAACCGCGCGGTCCTGACTCGCACCGGTCTGAGTAACGCATTTTATGCCTTCCCTGCCTTACTGCGTTTACGTCAGGATCAGCTGATGCTAAATGGCGGTCTGGATCATTCAGCCTGGAATCAGACGATTAGCGAGATGATGGAAACCCTCAAACAAAAGTTGACCCAGCAAGATCAAAACAGCCTGCCAATCGAACTGGCCAGTCCTGAGCCACGGCAAAAAATGCTCAGGCTCGGCAAAACCTTAGCAGGCCCGGATTTGCTTCAGGCCTTTTGGCATCCAACTGCCCAGCTTGAAAATCCCTTTGAAACCGATTCATCAATGCGCCATCTTTTAGAGCCTCACCCCTTGCCTTACCCTCAGATGGCAGGCCACGTGATTGAATGGCTGGGACCCATGTACCAGCCAGGCTATGGCCAGGCTTTTGACACAGGCGAACAGATTGAACCCCTGACGCTTTATCTGCCCATTCTCAGTCGTCGCCTCTGGCGCGCAGCGGTCAACAGCCTCAAACAACTGGGCCCACAAGCCCGCCTGGACAAACATCTTTTTGCAGCCGCCCTGCTGCCATTGGCACACCGACCCTATGTCAGCGTACAAGCCAGCGATCTGGATGCCCTCAGCGCCTTAGTCAGCTCTCGCCATCAGGTTCATCGCCAAGAGACTTTAAGCTTAGTGAGTCTCTTGCTGCATGATGGCCGCATAACCCCCTTGATGCTGGCTGAGTTCTGGGCTGAGCGTCTGGCCAACCAGACAGATGGCTATAAATATCTACTAAACTCAATCAACGCCTGGGCCGCCGCCAGCCCCAGCCAGCATTTACTTGTGTTGTGGGCGCATGAACGTCTCTGGATCAAACACAGTCCGGCCAACCGCAATCTCTCGCGTTTATTAGATAATTGGCTGATGCTTGCTCAGAATCAGAATTGGAAAATCTGCTTACAGCCCGCTCGCCAGGCTTTACAAGCCATAAGTCAGCGCAAAACAATAAGTGCCGTCAAAGCACAGCAACTGCTGGCTTTAAAAGGCCAGAACGGCGAGCGCTTACTCT
>CAJYHH010000031.1 GCA_913773825.1 Candidatus Sericytochromatia bacterium
CTATCGACACCGTTTCATTAGCAGCGGCATATTCGCGCATCTGCAAAAGCTGCTGATCCCAGCGGGCTAAAAGCGGAATCAACTCAGGACGCTCACCCTGGGCTTTAAATCCGGCGAGCACGACCTCAAGCTTTTCGATTAGTTGGTCAGTGTAATCAATCAGGCTAGACATGTTGGCTGAATTATAACATCAGAGTCAGATGAAGTCTGACTGTTGTGGGTGATGAGTTTTTTTGTCGGCGATATCGGCGTTATAGGTTCTGAGTGGTGGGTAGTGGGATTAAAGGCGGAAGAAAAAATTCTAAAACAGTGTTTGTTTTGTTTTTTTCAAACATCCACCACCCAAAACTCAAAACCGGCCACAACCGGACTTTGTCCGGCTTTAAAAGTATTCTGTTAAACCGTCATAAAAGCTCTGCTCAAGCGCTCCCAGCAACAGCAACGCATCTTTTAAACTAAAAAGATCAACTCTCAACTTAGAGGTCAACGATGAGCCAAAACGATAACCTGCCTAATTCCCCATCAGAAATTCCAGCGAATCCGATTCAACCTGAAAATCCAGTTCCGTCCACGCCTAACGAAATGCCTGATTTGCCAGATACGCCTGATAGCCCCAAAACGCCAAATGAAATTCCGGCTGAGCCCAATGTGCCTGACGAAATTCCAGACAAAGAGCACAAACCGGTTGAAAATCCTGCTCCCAACGAAATGCCGCCGATGCCAGATGATCCGGAAGCTAAACCAGGGGATGATGAAACAAAAGTACCAAGTGTTGAGCCAGATACCCCTGAGCTTGATCCCACACCTGGTACAACAGAAGTGCCAGATGAAACGATTCCAGATGAACTTCCGGCCATTGATGATTTACCTGAAGGACCTGATTTACCTGAACAAATTATGATGTAGCGCGATGAGTGCTTAAGCGGATTTTTTAAAGCACCCTGAGTAATGATTACTTAGGGTGCTTTTTAATCAGTGTTTAAATCGCAGACCCTAAGCATACTTACAAAGATCTTATAGAAATGGTCTTATAAGAGTGTTTAAGCCCTTATTGAAGAGAATCAAATCCATGTTTGAATAAACAATATCGACTACATCTACTACCGCAAGGAGAGCGAACCATGCGCGATATGCTGACACTTGACCGAATTCAGATTGAATACAATCAACAGGCTCCGTTTATTGTGGTTGGAGCCCCTCAAGCCGCTCGGATTCGTGAGCTGCTTAATTTTGGAGAAATTGAATTTGAAGAGCGGACACATCAATTTAGTGATGACGTGATGTTCAGCCTGCCGGCTGAAGCCAATACCGTCTATATTCAGAGCCTGTTAGATCAAGTTGAATAAGTCTGCAGAGCTTTAATCAAGCCTTGTTCCCAAGGGCTTAATAGGCGAGCCTCAATTAACAGTTGTTTTGCAGCCTCACGCCCCTGACGCGTTGCTGTTATATGGGCAAGTTGAAGTACCCAGCGACTGTCTTTGCTGAGCACAAAAGCACCATATAGGGCTAAATCCTGGTCAGCATGTTGCTCCAGACTTAGTTCTCCCTGCAAAACGGCTGGAAGCAATCCACAGATTCTTGGCAAAGCAGCCGCTAGAGGATGACTCAGTTTTGCAGGTTCAAAGCCTTGTAACAAAGCCCAGATTTGAAACTCGATTAAATACCTCAGCCAATCAGCCTGGTGTTCTGGACAATGATTTAACCCTTGTTCTGCTGTTACCAGTCCCGCTTGCCAAGCTGCTTGTTGCTGAGCACTGTTAGCATCAGGACGATGGAGCCAGATTCTTTGCATATGCAGCATCTGCTTTAAAGGCCCGGCTTTTAGACAAAACGGATTATGCTGAACGGTCAGCAAATGTTCGTCAAAACCCAAACATTTCTCAAAACAGTCAAAGGCCTGTGGTTCATCGCGGTCCATGCGATGGAGGCAGCCTCGTACATACCAGTAATCTGG
>CAJYHH010000032.1 GCA_913773825.1 Candidatus Sericytochromatia bacterium
GTTTTTCAAACAAGCTTTTAAAGCAAGTCCAAACGCTTTCTGTCTCTGGCCCCCACCCCACTATCCACGCCAACAGTTGGGGAATGATTGTTCTCAGTTACGGGTTATTAGCTCAGTTGGTAGAGCAGCTGACTCTTAATCAGCGGGTCGAAGGTTCGAACCCTTCATAACCCACTTTTCCTGACTCACCGGAGATCTTTTTTTCAGTCTTATCATAAGGTCTCCGGGCTCGTCCGGTATCAAGACCGGCAATCAAGGTCAAACAGGAACTGAGCTTCTCGGCTCTCTCTCTCAAGACCCTACAGCAAGCAAACAACCTTGCGTCAGGACCTTTCCCTGCAGGTATCGCTCCCCAAAAGAGGAGCAATGGGCTAGCTTTTTCAACGAGTGCAACTAGAGTAAAAATTTGTCAGCAAGGGTGCCACCACAGGCATTCTATCTTTCTCAGGGAGACTGAACCAGCAAGGTCCTATGGATAACCAATCATGAGAAGAAACCCCAGAAACTTCAAAAAACGCAATCATCCTTATCCTCAGCAACAGCAGCAGCAACAACAGTATCAAGAACCTGATCTAACCCCCTTTATGGACAAAACCCTCAAAGAGCTCCATGAAATAGCTCGTGAGATGGAAATCCCGTCGTATAACAAACTGCGTAAACAGGATCTGGCCCTCAAGATTGTCCAGACCGAAGAAGTCCGTCAGAACACCCGCAGCGGGATTCTGGAAATCATGCCTGAAGGTTATGGTTTTTTGCGCTGCAACGGTTACTTCCCCAGCCCTGACGATGTCTATATCTCTCAAACTCAAATTAAGCGTTTTCGCCTGCAAACCGGCCATATGCTCCTGGGTCAGGTACGCCCCGCCAAAGACGGCGAAAAATATTATAGCCTCGTCAAAATTGATTCAGTTAACGGCCTGAGCCCTGAGCAAATTGGTCATCTGACTCATTTTGACAAACTTGTGCCGGTTTACCCTGAGGGGCATATCAACCTCGAACGCGACAGCCGCCATGATATGTCACTGCGGATTATGGACATCTTTTGTCCCATTGGGCGCGGTCAGCGTGGACTGATTGTCTCACCCCCTAAAGCCGGTAAAACCACCCTGCTTAAATCCATTGCCGCCAGCATCGCTGAAAATCATCCGGATATTATCCTGATTGCGCTGCTGATCGACGAGCGTCCTGAAGAAGTCACAGACTTTGAGCGCTCCATTCGCGGCGAAGTTGTGGCATCCACCTTTGACCGTTTGCCTGAGCACCATACCCGGATTACCGAACTGGTGCTTGAAAAAGCCAAACGCCAGGTTGAAGCAGGCCGTGATGTGGTGATTCTTTGCGATAGCATCACACGCATGAGCCGTGCTTATAACCTGATTATTCCGCCAAGTGGCCGCACGCTCAGCGGAGGTCTGGACCCCAATGCGATGCATTCACCCAAGCGCTTTTTTGGTGCCGCTCGCAAAGTCGAGTTTGGCGGCAGCCTGACGATTTTAGCCACAGCGCTTGTCGAAACCGGCAGCCGTATGGATGACGTGATTTTCGAAGAGTTTAAAGGCACGGGCAATATGGAGCTTAAACTCGATCGCAAACTGGCTGAACGCCGCATGTTTCCTGCCATTGATATTAAAATGTCAGGAACCCGCAAAGAAGAACTTTTGCTCACACCCGAAGTACTGCGCAAAGAACATCTGCTGCGCCGCATGCTGGCCAATGCCGACACCATCGAAGCAACCGAGTTTATTGTGGAGCGCTTCAAAAAAAGCCGCACCAACGCCGAACTCCTGCAGATGATTGTTGACGACAGCGCGGCAGCTTAAATCGCTTTCGCCAGGTTTTAGATGTACATGTACACTGAGCTCCCCGCGCTGGGGAGCTTTGTTATTGAAGGGATTGAAGGGAAAAACACTCAAAGCTATGAAACGCTATCAGACCCATATTTTCGACGTTGATGACGTCAATCACGCAGGCCGTGGCCTGGCTGTTTTAGACGGGGTTGAAACCACAATTCCCTATGCCCTTCCTGGCCAGCAAGTTGAAGCCTTTGTCCATAAAAAAAAGCAGGGCAAAGCAGACGCTCGTCTGCAACACGTAATTAAAAATCGCGAAGATCAAGTCACACCCTTTTGTCCCCATTTTGGCCAGCCGCCGACAGAACAAACTGACAACAATCCTGCTCAAGGCTGCGGGGGCTGCAGCTGGCAACAAATTGAGTATTCGACCCAGCTAAGCCTGAAACAGGGCATGCTGCAAAAATTACTAGCACCAGTTGTGCCTGAAGTTGCGTTAAACCCAATTATGGGCAGCCCCCTAGATCGGCGTTATCGCAATAAAGTTGAATTTAGCTTTGGTGATAAAACCTATCTGTCTGATGAGCGCTATAAAGCCCTGCGCGCAGCCAAAGAACCCATGCCGAACGGCTTTTTTCTGGGCTTTCATGTCCCTGGTTCGTTTGGCACCATTATTGACATCAGCGAATGTCATTTAGTCTCACCTGAAGCCCAAATTGTTTATCAAGCCCTGCACAAACTGCTGCCCCAGCTCGGCGCAGCAGTCTATAGCCCTCGTCACCACACCGGTTACTGGCGTCATCTGATTATCCGCCAGGCGTTTAGAACCGGTGAGTTAATGATTCATTTTAATACCAGCGATGGCTTTACGCCTGACTGGGAACAGGTTTTAAATGTCCTTAACAGTCTGGATCTAGGTTCAGTCAAAATCCGCTCGGTACTGCATAGTGTCCACACTGGCGATGCGCAGATTGTCGGCTGGAACGCCCCCGCTCTGCTGCAAGGTGACAGTCTAATCGAAGAAGAACTCTGCGGCCTGCGCTTTGATATTTCACCCTATGCGTTTTTTCAGACCAATACATTAGCCGCTGAAAAGCTCTATGAGCAGATTGTGCGCTTAAGCCACTTAGAAAATCAGCCGGTTGTGTATGACCTCTACAGCGGCACAGGAAGCATCGGCATGGTCTTGGCCAAACACGGCGCTGCCCGTGTTTATGGCCTTGAAGAAATTGAAAGTGCCGTGGCTGACGCAACCCGTAACGCTGCCCGTAATCAGCTGACTAACTGCACGTTTTTAGCCGGTAAAGTTGAGGCCCGCCTGCAAGAGCTGATGAACACAGATAAACCCGATCTGATCATTATCGATCCCCCACGAGCGGGTCTACATCCCAAAGTACCCCCTCTGCTCAATCAATTAGCCGTACCCCAGATGATCTATGTTTCGTGTAATCCAGCCGCTTTAGCTCGCGATCTCGAACTTTTGCAGAACACTTATCGCGTGATTGAAATCCAGCCTGTGGATCTCTTCCCACAGACAGGTCATGTTGAAACGATTGTGCGCCTAGAAGCAAAAAAAACGGTTAATCCGGAGGCCTAAACATGAATTTGCGCGTTGTTCGCATTACCATGCCGCCTAAATACTACAAGCCTGGCATTCATGCCAGCTTAGAACGCGCTATTTTGCGCCAGCTTGTCGCTTATGGCAGCGTCGAATCTGCGATCGAAGACGGCTGGCTGCAAGAAGGACGCAGTGCAGGTGAAAAAAATCCAGGCAGGCGCTTTATTGTGTATCTGACAGATGGCAAACATTATCACGATATTCCGATCAGTTTCAGCTTATCTCTTAACGGTCAAATTATTCAATAAAAGCTTATTTTAAATTAAAAATCCAGGTTTAACAAGATTTATTAGTCGTCTAACTTTAAACCTTAAAGCCTTAAGCTTTCCCCGCTTATAAAGAGATCTGTGAAGCCGATCGCTTGATCTCTGGAAAAGTTTTGCTAATAATAGTAAGGTATGAAAATTTCCCGTTCTGATTCAGTTGCTTCATCTCCTTGGTTCAGGTTGTCTATGAAACACGCACTGGCTCTCACGCTTGTCGGATTTTGCGCCTTTCCTGCGCTGGCCGGCGAGATCACCGAAATGTCTTTTGACTCTTACCCCACCGCTTATACATCTTATGCAACAGATTTTTCACCAGAAAACACCAACGCTTACCAGACGGCTTTTGGCAACGATGTGCCGATCCGGGTCCAAGTGGCTCCCTGGGACAACAGCACGGCTTTACGTGCCACCGCAACCGCGCGCGTTAAAGGTTTAAACGGCCTGGGCTGGCGCCAGATCGGCCAGCTGGAGGCAACTTCTCAGATTCAGGTTCAAGCCACGGCCAACGGTTTAAAAGTCACGGGCTTAAGCAATAGCAGCGTCAACGGCAATGAGCTGTTTCAAGGCATTCGAGTCGAAAGCCCCCATGATCAGGCCGCGATCCAGTCTGATCAAGGTTTATTCCGTGGAAATTTAATTCTGCAGGCTGGCAAAAACGCTTTTTCAGTCGTCAATGAACTGCCGCTGGAGCATTATCTCTATAGTGTTGTACCTAGCGAAATGCCCGCCAGCTGGCCGCTTGAAGCGCTTAAATCTCAAGCGGTTGCAGCTCGTACTTATGCTTTAAGTCATCTTGGCGGCTTCCGTAAACGGGGTTTTGACGTAACCAATACAACAGCCAGTCAGGTTTATCAGGGTGTGCGCGCTGAGCACAGCAATAGCAGCCGTGCTGTCGCTGAGACCCGCGGCTTAATCATGACCTATAACGATGCGCCGATTTTGGCGTATTTTCATTCTACATCGGGTGGCCGAACCGAAAACGGCGCGGATCTTTGGGCCCCTCAGCCTTATCTACAAGCTGTAGATGATGTAGATCACGCCTCACCCAAATATACCTGGCACACTGAGCTCAACCAGAGTTCGGTGCGGGCGAAATTACGCGATAATCTTAAAATAAATGTCGGTGATGTACTGGCTCTGCAGCCTTTAAGCTTTACACGCGGCGGCCGGATCAAAACCATCCGCATTTTAGGCAATCAGGGAGAACAGACTGTCTCTGGTGAAAAAATCAGGATGGGTTTAGGCCTGAACAGCACGTTTTTTAACGTTGGCAGCGTCGGTAAAGACGGTAAATTAATCAAAGAACCCGCTCGTGATAACACACCCGTAAGCTTTCAGTTTGCTGGCCGTGGCTGGGGTCATGGTATGGGGATGTCCCAGTATGGCGCTCGCCAGCTGGCTTTAGACGGCCATCCGTTTAACAGCATCCTGGGCCATTATTATCGCGGCGTTCGGATTGAGCCGATTAATCCCTCACGCTATCAGCTGGCAGCCAGTAACTAAGCCCGGTTACACTTTAAGCCATGAGTAACCTGACTGATCCAGCCGACTTGCAGCTGTCGGGCTATGATTTTGAGCTGCCTGAAACCCTGATTGCCCAGACCCCCGCTGAACGCCGCGAAATTTCGCGTTTACTTGTTTACCAGCGTCAAAACCAAAGTATTCAGCATAGCCGCTTTGATCAACTGGGCAACTGGCTGCAAGCGGGAGACTTACTCGTCTTAAACGATACCCGTGTGTTTCCAGCCCGCTTATTTGGCCACAAAACCCATACCGGCACCCGCTTTGAGTTTTTATTGGCACATCCCGAAAACCCCACAGGCCAGACGCCTAACCACTGGCTGGCGATCGCCAAAAACAGCAAACGCATTCGGCTAGGCTATCAGTTTGATTTTAACGAAGGTGTCAGCGCTTTAATTCATGAAACCCGTGAAGGCGGCCAGGTCGTTTTAGACTTTCAGAACCTGCCAACTGATGGTTTTTGGCCCTGGATCGAACGGCAGGGCGAGATTCCCTACCCGCCTTATATCAGCTCACGCGAAAGTGAACCTGAGCGCTATCAGACTGTTTATAGCCGCGAAAAAGGCTCCGTTGCAGCCCCTACAGCCGGCCTGCACTTTACCCCAGAACTGCTGCAGTCTCTGCAAGCCCAAGGCATCGACCACGTCACGCTAACGCTGCATGTCGGGCTCGGGACGTTTACTCCCGTACGCAGTGAGCGCATCGACGAACATCAGCTTCACGCTGAGCTTTATCATTTACCGGCCGCCAGCGCCGAACGTCTTAATGCTCAACGTGAAGCAGGACGTCGGATTATTGCAGTCGGCACGACTGCCACCCGAACCTTAGAAACGGTTTATCGCCGCTTTGAAGGCCATTTTGAAGCCGCTGAAGGCGCAACCAGCCTGTATCTCTACCCAGGCCAGCCGCTTAACGCAATTGATGGTTTAATCACTAACTTTCATCTGCCGCGTTCAAGCCTGCTGATGCTGGTCGCCACCTGGATTGGCCGCCAAGAGTTGCTTAAACTCTATACAACAGCTATTCGCGATCAGTATCGCTTTTATAGTTTTGGCGATGCGATGCTTTTGCTCTAAAGCATCCAGCCCTGAATCCAGACGATTCTGATTAACAAACAAAGAAGTCAGAGAGAGACGCACATTCAGGCGACTTTTTATGACTTTGCTCTGGGTTTTAAGTAAAACGTCAGCCTAAATCTGACTTAAACCTAAGGCCCATAGGTCTGTAAGCATAGCCAATGGTATAATCTGGAGAAAACTGTGCGAGGTCCATCAAACTCTAGTCATGCAAGGCTTTCTCGCAACTTACTTTGACGTTTTATTTCACCCCGGCAGCAACACCCGCATCGACCGCCAACACTGGTGGCAGGCCGCTGTACTTGTCTGGCTGGTTTCCAGCATTCTGAGCCTGTCAGCTGCAAACGGCCTATCGGGCGCACAGATCAGTCTGGCCTTGGCCGCAGGCTGGCTGGGAAGTCTGCTCATGTGGTGGGTCAGCACACTGTTGATTCACTTTACAGCTGATTTGTTTGGGGGCCAGGGCCGCTTTGCAGATACGATGACCGGCATTGGGCTCGCTATTGCCCCCATGATGTTTATCGCCCCCTTACAGGCGCTGCCCAATCTGTTTGGTAATCTTGGTCATACTCTAGCTCTGCTCGGCGGCATGGGTTTGTTATTTTGGACAGCAGCCCTGTTAGCAAAACATCTTAGAATTGCTGAGCGCTTTAGTCTGGATCGCTCACTTGGCGCTTTGATTTTGGCCTGTGTGTTTGCAACAGCTTTAGTGGCTGTTAGCGGCATCAGTATTCTGCTTCAGATTTTTGTCTGGGCTGCGAGGCTCTAAACGTGAGAACAGGCCTGAGAAAGCGAGTCTGACATGACGATCTCCGACAGCAGCGGTTATGACCTGAAAATCAGGTTCTGGGGGGTCAGGGGTTCGGTTCCGACCCCTTGGGCCGAAGCCATGCAAGTCGGCGGCAACACGTCCTGTGTTCAGCTTCTTTATACTCAAACCACAGATGCCGGTGAACAAAAAAACCTGGTTATTCTGGATGCGGGTACAGGTTTACGCTTACTCGGACGCGATCTGATCCGTCATCATCAGCATCGCAATTTACATATTCATCTTTTGCTCTCTCATACTCACTGGGATCATATTCAGGGCCTGCCGTTTTTTGGCTTACTGAACTTTCCTGATAATCAACTGACGATTTACGGGGCTGATAAGCCGCAAAAAACGCTTGAAGAAGTTGTCAGAACCCAAATGAACTATGAGTATTTTCCCGTTGCGCTGCACGAAGCGGCTGCCAGCGTCAGCTTCCGGCCTTTAACAGCTGAAGACAGTATTCAAATCGGCCCCCTTACGATTCGCACAGCAGCTTTTAATCACCCTGGTGGTGTCTACGGCTACCGCATCGAAACAGCGGATCAAGTCCTGGTCTATGCAACAGATATGGAATACACCCATGAGAGCCTGGATCCACGCCTGATTGAATTTAGCAGAGATGCTGATCTGCTCATTTATGACGCTCAATACACGCCTGAAGAACATCATGTTAAACAAGGCTGGGGCCACAGCAATCACCTGCTGGCCGCCCATGTTGCCCGTGAAGCCAAAGTCAGACAGCTGTATCTGTTTTCGCATGACCCTGAACATTCAGATCTTGAGCTGGAAGTGATGGAATCCGAAGCACGTGAAATGTTTGCCCGGACTCATCTGGCTCGCGAAGGCCTGACAGTCAGCTTAGGGAGACGGCGAAATCAGGACCTAACACAGGCAATCGAACAGGTAACGGACATCTGACACATCTTTTCAGCGTCTGATGCGCCAAAATGATTTGCAGGCTTTTGAAGCCAGATTTGATTTTTTTGATTTTATAATGATAGTTATGATTTTTGTTTTAAGTGAATTGCGAGGTTTGTCTTGAAAGTCAAGTTTTGGGGTGTAAGAGGATCAATTCCAACACCCTGGAAAGAAGCCATGAAGGTCGGGGGCAATACGTCCTGTCTTCAGGTGATCCCGAAAAGCGGCAAGTTAGTGATCCTTGATGCCGGCACTGGTTTACGCATGCTCGGCAACGAGCTTCAGGATACGGTTCAAGGTCATATTCTGTTGTCTCACACCCACTGGGATCATATTCAAGGCTTCCCGTTTTTTATGCCCGCATTTAAACCCGGCAATCACTTTACGATCTACGGCGCCAATTGGGCCCAGAAAAATCTTAAAAATATTCTCAGCGGCCAGATGCGCGCCCCGTATTTTCCGGTTGAGCTTGAACAGATGGGCGCTAAACTTGATTTTGTTGAGCTTGAAGAAGAAACCTTTACGCTTGAAGATCTGACGATTACCACCCGCAGTTTTAACCATCCTGGCGGAGTGTATGGGTTCCGCATTGAGCAGGAAGGCAAAGTGCTCGTGTTTGCCACTGATATGGAATACACTGAAGATAATCTCGATCAACGTCTGATCGATTTTACCCGTGATGCTGATATGCTGGTCTATGATGCCCAGTACACCCCAGAAGAGCATCGCACAAAAATCGGCTGGGGCCACAGCACCCATATTGCTGCAGCTCATCTGGCCAAGCTCGCCAATGTAAAAACCCTGATGCTGTATCACCATGATCCGACTCATTCGGATCAGATCCTGGACCAAATGGAAAGTGAAGCCCAGCAGATCTTTCCGAATAGCCGCTTAGCGGTTGAGGGCCTGGAGCTTGAAGTCGGCGCCTGATCTTGCTGACAGGCCTTAGATTGGGTATGATTGACCTGGAGGAATAAGCCATTCATGATGAGAGTCAAAACCGTTTACGCCCTGCCCCTGATGTTTAGTTTCTGCTTGAGCTTGCCTGCTCTGGCCCAATCAACAGGTGTAGGTAAACACGGCATCTACGGCCGTAATACTACCGATCCTGAAGGCGCCTCTACGCCCAACGCAGCGGCAGCACCCACACCAGCAGCCAGCGCCAAACCTCTGACAGAAGAAGAAAAGCGCTTAAAAGAAAAATATCCTCTGTCCACAAGCGCCCGGACAGCACCAAACCAGCGTGCTCATACAGCTTTGCTGCAGGGCATTCAGTATTACAAACTGACCCGCGCGATCTTTGAAGCCGCCAATAAAATCGAAAATGAGTTTGATGACGAAAACCATGAACTGACCATCAGCCAGGATGGTGTGCTGAGTGTTCGTTTAACCCCTCAGGATCTGCTCAATTATGGTCCTGAATATGCTTATATCGGCTTACGTATTCGAGCCTTACAACAGGCTGATTCAACCATCTCTAAAGCGCTGTCAAGCTTTGCTCAGTCTCAGTCTCTGGCTCCAACCCTGAGCGTCACACCTAAGTGGATCAGGGTTGCTCGTGATACCCAAAAAGCCATTCGTTATCACATCCAGTTCTATAAAATTTCTTTAAAAGCCGTTGACCTGGGTTATACAGATAAACAGCTAGAGCAAATTGCTCGCCTTTGGGGCAATCGCTTAAATCAGCAGCTTAAACCTGGCGATAGTCTGACAACCCGCGTCAATACGCAGCTTTTTGAAATTGCCCGAGATAAAACCCGTAAACGGCCAACTCGGAGCTCTGGCACACCAGGTGAGCCTGAAGCAGAAAAACCAGATATTGGTTCCTTTGTTAAGGATTTGCCAACGCTGGATTTTGAAAACAAACTCTGATCACATGATGTAACTCAACTAAACTGGCCCGGAGAGCAAATCTCCGGGCCAGACTGTTTAATGGGTTCTAACCTTCAGGATAGCCCTACATGCTACAATAGGCCCTAGATTTTATACACGGATTTCTAGTTATGACTACTTCTCAAGCCTCCCCTCAGACCCCCGTTGAAACTCCCGCCCGCACTGTTGCTTTTTTATCTCTGGGTTGCCGGGTCAATCAGGCCGAAGAAAGCAGCTATCGCCAGCACAGTCTCGAAAGCGGCTGGCAAATTGTCGACTTTCGCCAAAGTGCCGACATTTATATCGTCAATACCTGTGCTGTCACTCTCGAAGCAGAACGCCAATCCCGCCAAATGGTGCGCCAGGCCAAACGCCGCAATCCCGATGCCAAAATTGTGGTGACAGGCTGCGCCGGGCGCTCCCTGGAACGTCATCCAGAAGTGGCTGAACTTGCTGATTTGTTTATTCCCAATCTGCAAAAAGATCAGCTTGTGTCCCAGCTTCAGCAATTTTTGGGCGAAGCGCCACACCCTGAGTTTAATTTTCATTTTCCGGCGGTTGAAGCATCCCGCACAACCCGCCTGAATCTCAAAATCAGCGATGGCTGCTTTGAATCCTGCGCTTTTTGTATTATTCCCCAGCGCCGCGGGACGGTGCGCAGCCTGCCTGAAAACGATGTGATTACCCGCTTACAAGCAGCTTATGCTCGCGGCTATCAGGAAGTGATTCTGACAGGCGTGCATTTGGGTGCCTACGGCCATGAACACGGCCATCACGATCTTGAAGCCTTGCTTGAACGCATCAATGCCACACCCGATATGCCTTTGATCCGTCTCAGTTCGATCGATCCCCATGAAATTACTCCCAGAATGATTCAGGCCCTGGCTGATTCAACACGGATCTGCCCCTATCTGCATATTCCAATTCAAAGTGGTTCTGACACTGTTCTAGAGCGCATGCGCCGTCGTGACAAACGTGAAAATATGCTGAACACCGTCATGGCGCTTAAAGCGGCACGACCGGATATTTCGCTCACAACAGACATGATTGTGGGCTTTCCGGGGGAAAGTGAAGAAGACTTTGAACAGTCTTATAGCCTGATGGATGCTTTGGGCATTCATAAAATTCACGTTTTCCCGTTTTCTACCCGTCCTGGAACACGTGCGGCCTATATGAAAGATCATCTTGATCCAGCCATTAAAGCAGAACGCGTTCAGCGCTTATTAGATCTCAGCCGCCAGCGCCAGCAGGCCTGGCTCAATAGCTGGGTCGGTAAAGACGTAAATGTACTGATTGAGCGTGTCACATCAGAAGGCATTGGCAAAGGTTATACTCCTCACTATCTGCGCTTACACGTCCAGAATTGCAAAGAAAGCGACTGGAATACCATTCAGACAGTGCGCGTAACCAGCGTTGATAGCGAGCAAGAAGTTGCGGTAGCTGAAGCAGCCTAAGTCAGGTTCAGCCTCGTCGTTGTAGTTAACTCTACTACAACGACGATAGAGCCATACGCAACTCGCTGAGCGCCACTCGCTCTAACGATTCCCTTCACTGGTAACAGGTAAAGAAGCTGAAGCCTGCTGATGCAGGTCTTTCAGAGTCTCGCGTAAGACCTGCTCCATACGCTCAAGATTGTTTGAATCAAGCTTTTTAAGCTGATTTGAATGGTATTCAGCAGCCCGTCTGACCTGACGATTCTGGGCATCGCTAAAACTCGTCTGGACCTGGCGTTGATTTGAATCATGCTTATGACTCTTTTCAAAACGCGTACTGTACTCCTGGAGTAGATCAGTCCACTCACTCAACATCTTTTTGACATCCACGGTTGCTGGCCGGGGAGCCAGGTTTAGGGTCGCTTCAGACTCTTGCACTTGCGCCAGCATTTCTTTAAGCAGTTGCAGATCTGTCGCTGTTGGACCAGTCTGATTGGGAACCACCTCCCGATTGGCAATATCACGCGCCAGCTGATCAGCCAAAGCAGGCAAAAGCGATCTGGCAATATTACGCAGATCACGCGCTGAAAGGGCCGTTGCTCGTCCCAGTTCATTAGCGCGTTGAGCCTGAGCCATCAGCTCTGTTGCACGACTTTTGAGTTCCTGGGCCTGAGTATTCAGACCGTCCAGCTGACGGAGTTGCTCGGGTGTCATTTGATCACGTTGAGCATTAAGTTCATCCATCTCTTTTTGGGCCAGCTGGGCTTCATAGCGATAATTGTCCATCAGAGCGTCGTTCTGATCCATCAGGCCTGTCAAAGCCGCTTCCTGGTCGGTTGCTTTTTCAGTCAGAACAGTCAGTTCGTCTGTCTCTGTCTGCAGTTTACCGCGCAGAACAGCTGTAAGCTGTCTCTGATTTTCAACTTCCTGACTCAATCTGGCGCTAACCTGCTCTGACGTCAACTCGCCATTTAAGCCTGTAATACGCGTCTGATCCCCTTCAGTAACAATTTTCAAACCGTATTCGGCCAAAACAGCCTGATCACCAGGCTGTAGGCTCGGCGTTCCCTGGGCCTGCCCACTAAAGCGCCCCTGGATTGAAACCAGGGTTGTCAGCTTATTTTCAGCCTGATCTAAAACGGTTTTACTGTCTTCAACTGTCTCAAGCTGCTCTTGCAAAGATTCATTGGTCTGAGCAAGCTCTTCCTGTTTGCGGGTAATCTCAGTCGTATTGCTGGCAATCAGATCCTGAATCTGGCGCATTCCATCCAGACGAGCAGTCGCCTGCTGCAGCAAGGGCCCAACTTCGCGCATTTGCTGTTCAGCTCCACTTTCGGCAAGCAGGCGTGCACCAGGAGCCTGTGAAGTCAGGGAAGTCAGGCGATGATTGGCAATCTGCGCCAGATTACCCAGTTCCTGAGCGCTGACCTCACGACGATTGGCGAGATTATAGACTTTGCCGTCATGTAACATCAGGCCCACACGCTGCAAAGCTTCCTGATAATTCTCGCTGATCGATCCACCCGGCCCCCTTGTGGCAGCCTGGTTTAAAGCTTGAACGACAGCATTGACATCCTGACTGTTATTAGCTGAAAAAATCTGGGTCAGGCTGTAGTTCAGACCATTTTCAAGATTGAGCTGTGGAGGAGGATTGCCTTCGCTAACAGCCTGTAAAAAGCCTCTCATATCGCTATCCACACGGCCAATTACAGTCTGCAGACTGCTTTCAGTATTGGCAGGGCGATTAGCGGAAGGAAAAATCAGCGAATTAGCGGCATGGGGACTGGCGGCATGTGAGCTGGCCAGAGCAACTGAATGTTGGCCGGGCAAGTCAGAAGCTGGTGGTTCAGAAGCAGAGGTTTCAGCTGCTTGGGGACTGACGTCAGGAGAAATCTTTTGATTGACAGCAGACTGATTTATGGTCTGCTGAGCAGCAGTCTGAATCGGACCCGTCAGGCGTGAAGTATTAACCATGATGACAACTCTCTTTCCCTAAAAACGCTCTCTTACAGGCTTACCAAAGATATATACCCAATCAACCATAAAAATAACAATTTTTAAATCACTTAATCAAAATATGTCTCTATACAATCAAAACCAGACAAATCAGACAAATCAGACGAAGCAAAAAATCAAAAAATCAAAAAATAGCACGTCAATTAAAACGCTGATTTAAAGCGAAAGTGAGAAGGATTTTT
>CAJYHH010000033.1 GCA_913773825.1 Candidatus Sericytochromatia bacterium
GGGTTATAAATACTGCGGCAGTTTTAGCATGCATTTTGTGATTCCAGGAACCGCTTCAACACCGATCTGGCTCGGCGCGGGTTTTTCACTGGCGGTGCTGCTGCTGCGCGGGCCCAAAATGATTCCAGCGATTTTTCTCAGTATTGCGGTGGCTGAAATTGAGTTTTTTAGCAATGTGGTGATTCCTCAAGCGCCAACAGCCTCACTGGCTGGCTTATTGCTGGTTTGGTTTTTACTGACAGCAGCCATGACCCTGAATCATTCAGTGGCCTATTTTTTGGTTGTGGGCCTGCTTAAAACCTCTAACCCTTTTCGCCAGCTTCGGCATATTTTGCTCTATGTGCCCTTGATGGCGATTAGCTTTATGCTGGGTGCAACCCTGGCTGTCCCGCTCTTGAGTTTAGTCGGCGCTGTCGAAAACGGTGAGCTGATGCAGCTCTGGCGTAATTGGTGGCTAGGTGACTATGCCAGTGCCTTAAGCGTAACCGCGCTGATGATTGTTTTGGTTCATGAACGCGGACAAGCTTTTGGTGAGTATTTTCTGGCGAAAGCCCTGGGCTTTTTAGCGGTCTATAGCGCGATTATCTATGTGGTCTTTATGTCGCCTTTGACTAATCGTTCACCCTTTTTATGGCTGCTGTATTCAGCTTTGATGATGGCCGCGATTATGTTTGGCGAGACCGGTGCGGTGGTGATAGGTTTTTCGTCATCACTGATTGCTTTATGGGCAACCGTTAATGGGGTTGGGCCGTTTACGCTCTTTTCGTCAGAATATATTTTGATTGCAGAACAGCTGTTTGTCAGCTTCTTTATGATTTCATCTTTGTTAGTTGCTTCGATTATTAGTGAAAAGCAAAAAATGCTTGATGAATTGCTTAAAGCCAATCGTGTTGCTGAGGCTGCTACTGAACAGGCTTTAGAAAGCAGTCGAGTTAAAAGTGAATTTTTAGCTAATATGTCTCACGAGATTCGCACGCCCTTAAATGCGGTAATTGGCTTTACGGAGCTGCTTAACCGCAGTATTAGCGATAAGCAGCAGCTAAATTATTTGCAGGCGATTAAAGCAGGTGGCCATTCACTTTTGACCCTGATTAACGATATTTTGGATTTATCGAAAATTGAAGCAGGCAAGTTAGAGCTTCAATATGAGCCGGTTTCACTACATGATTTGCTTGAAGAAGTGATTAAAATTTTTAGCCAAAAAGCCTTAGAAAAAAAACTTGATTTACGGCTTGAGATTGATCCCACTTTGCCGCCGTTTTTGATTCTGGATGAAGTCAGATTGCGGCAGATTTTATTTAATCTGATTGGCAACGCGATTAAATTTACCGACAAAGGCCATGTTTTACTGTCTGCCAGCAGTATTCTCAATCAGCTTGATGACAGCAAAGTGGATATGATGATTAAGGTTGAAGATACGGGGATCGGGATTCCTGAAGTGGCCTTGCAGAGTATCTTTGATGCTTTTACTCAGCAAGAAAAACAAGATAATAAAAAATATGGTGGCACTGGTTTAGGCCTGTCGATTTCGAAAAAACTGGTCAGTATGATGGATGGCCAGATTGAAGTTGAAAGCGCATTTGGCCAGGGCTCAAGCTTTAAAGTTTATTTTACCGGGGTTAGCATTGCGGCAAGTGAGTCGCGCAGTCGGGTGTCTTATGCGGAAATTGACAAGGTACGCTTTGAACCGGCAACCCTGTTAATTGTTGACGATATTGAAGTCAACCGTGAGCTGATTAAAGAAACTTTCCGACAGCATCCTTTTGTGATTTATCAGGCTGAAAACGGTCTTGAGGCGATACGACTGGCTTTGCGCCATCACCCGGATTTGGTCATTACCGATATTCGCATGCCCGTGATGGATGGTTTTGAGGAGCTGCGGCAATTGCGGGCAACGCCTGAAACCCAGGATATACCTGTGATTGCGCTGACAGCTTCGGTGATGGAACACGAAATTCATCAGCTGGAAGTCTGTGGCTTTAACGGCTATTTGCGTAAACCCGCAAAGCTCGAAAACCTCTACAAAGAAGTGATGAAAATTCTGCCTTATCGGATTGAACTGCCTGCTACTGTTACAGCCCCCTTAAATGAAACTGTTTTGTCTGAAACGGGTCGTGTAGTGAACGTTTCAGCGCTCCTAAAAGCCTTGGCTGAGCTTAGCGAGATGCAGACAATTTTAATTAAAAATCAAAAAATGAATCTGCTTGAAAAATTTAGTGCCAAACTGCTGGAGCTCTGTGAAACTCACCCTTTGCCCTTATTAAAAGACTTTAGTGTGGAGTTTAACGAAAGCCTGGATAGTTTCGACAGTGATAAAATTGACGCAGCCCTGCAGCGTTATCCTGAGCTGCTGGCTCAGCTTGAGCAGCTGGCATCGACCCAGCCGAATTAAGTGCCAAATGACCGCTAACCGCTAACTGATTGTATACAGACTAAGGAAGTCCGAGCCCATGGAGAACATCAATCTGCTCGTCGTTGACGATATCGCTGCAAATATCCGTCTGGTTGCTGGCCTGCTTGGGCCAGAGGGCTATGAGATCTCATTTGCTAACTCGGGTAAAAAAGCCCTTGAACAAGTTTTGGCCAATGACTTTGATCTGATTTTGCTGGATATTATGATGCCAGACATGGATGGGATTTCAGTCTGTAAAGCGATTAAGTCTCATGAGTCTAAACGGGATATTCCGATTATCTTTTTAACCGGCAAAACAGATGAAGTCAGCATTGCTGCTGCTTTTGAAGCCGGTGGAGTGGACTATCTGTATAAACCTTTTAACCCCGTTGA
>CAJYHH010000034.1 GCA_913773825.1 Candidatus Sericytochromatia bacterium
AATCTAGGTCGCCGCCAAAATGATGAAGCACTTGATGCTGAATCAACTGTTATGCGCCCTCGCTATCTGAGCGTCTCAAGTGATGATAAACGCCTAAGCGTGATTGATGCTGATCAGGGTTCTTTGCGGATTCTGAGCACAGATAATCTTGCCCAACAGCGTGAGTACACCATGGATGTGGGACGTGACTCCGCTTATCAGATCACTCTCTATGATCCCCGTCTGACCCAGGTCATTCAGGTCGAACTGCCTCGCCATCTCAGCGATGTGGTACGTGTCACCCAATAATCTAATGTCAGCCCTCATACTTGAACATATGCGCCCGGAGCACATTGCGACCGTGGCTGAGCTTGAAACCTTGTGCTTTGGCGTTCACTGGACGCCAACGAATTTCCGCAAGGAGCTGGATAATCCCCGTTGCTGTTACTACGTGGCTATTGAAGATGGTCGTGTTGTAGGGTATCTGGGTTATTGGCAGATTCTCGAAGAGGCACATATTACCTCGATTGGTGTTCATCCCGATTTTCGTCGCAGACGTGTGTCGCAGCGCTTAATGTGTCGAATGTTGGAAGAATGTCAGGCACGCGAGATCAAATGGATCACCCTTGAAGTCAAAGCGAATAATATGCAGGCTCAAAAACTGTATGAAAAATTTGGCTTTGCAGTCATGGGCCGGCGTAAGAATTATTATCAGAAAGAGCAGATTGACGCCTTGATCATGTGGACCGAAGACGTTTCGTTACCCGCGTTTCAGGCCCGTCTGAATCAGCTCCAAAGCGAAATTCAGGATATCGAAAGGCAAGAGAGGAGTGTCTCATGAAGTACGTTAAAGTTGTGTTGGGTGTTGTGGCCGCTTTGGCCCTGACCGCCTGTCAGGATCCCGTTGAGAAAGTTGTCCGGCAGAACCTCGAAGGCTTCCAGAAGAACGATGTCACCAAGGTCATGGATACCATTGATACCAATTCGCCTGCTTATGCCAGTACTAAGGCCCAGGTTGAGCGTCTGCTGCAGGACTATAACCTCGACTATCGCATTGAGTCTCTGACGATTATTGAAAAGCCCGATGATGAAGCAAAAGCGATGGAAAAAGCGGCTGCTGAAACTCATGACAGCACTGAATTAGATGCTGCTATGGAAGGTTTTGTCACCGAAGGTGAAAAAGCGGCTGCTGAACGTAAAAAACATGAAGAAGAACAGGCTAGCGCCAAGCGTCCATTAATCGCTCGCGTTAAGGTTGTTCAAGTCACACGCAGCAAAAACGCTGAAGATGAGCGTTTTCTGGATAACCGCGTTCAAGTTGTGCACACTCTGCATAAATACCCCACTGACGAAAATCCTGAGTGGAAGATCTACAAAAGCGACATCCGTACAGTAGACATTATCAAAAACGAAGAGAGCTGAACGGCTAAATTATGGAAGCGCTCAAACGTGCGCTACGTAAAAGTCCTGAAAAGCTTAAGCTTTTAACTGAGCTTGTTGAAGCCTCAATTGATGGGACGCGTGACATCTTTGTTAACCGTCCCCTCAATATGGCGAATATTCGCTATATCGGCTTTGATATGGACTATACGCTGGCGATTTATCATAAGCAGGCAATTGAAGAACTGGCCTTTCGGAAGACCTTAGAAAAAATGGTCGAAATGAAGGGGTATCCTGAGCAGATTCTTGAATTGCGTTACGAAGCAGAGCACGTTATTCGTGGTTTGTTGGTTGATCGCCAGAAGGGCAACCTGCTCAAAATCAATCGCTTTAAACAAGTCTGCCGTGTTATGCATGGGACTAAAGCCCTTAAAAGCGATGAGTATTATAACGATAAAATTGACCAGTCAGATCTGGTGCGATTTGTCAGTGTTGATACCCTGTTCTCATTGCCCGAAGCTTATTTGTTTGTGCTGCTGGTTGACTTAGCCGAAGCTGGTGATTTGCCAGGACGTACATTTGCTGAGCTTTATGATGATATTCGAACCTGTATTGATCTCACCCATCGTGATGGCTCGCTTAAGACTGAAATTATTGCCGATCTGCCTCGTTATATCTACAAAGATCCTCATTTATCTTTAGCCTTAGATAAGTTTATTCAAAGTGGTAAAAAACTGTTTGTTCTGACTAATTCAGAGTTTTACTACACTGAACAAGTGATGAGCTATTTGCTTGATACAGATAATCTTGAATATGAGTCCTGGCGTGACTATTTTGAAATTATTGTAGTCAATGCACGTAAACCGGCCTTCTTTAAAGAAAGTAATCCTTTTTACCGTGTTGATGAAGAAAACGGTGAAGACCAGCCCATGCAAGAAACCAGCTTTGATTCTAAAGCCATTTATTCTCAGGGCAATTATCTGACCTTTGAAGATCTGATACAGTCAAAGGGAAATGAAATTCTTTATGTGGGTGATCATATCTTTGGGGATGTGATGCGTTCAGATAAAGACTCTAATTGGCGAACCGTTCTGGTTGTAGAAGAACTTGAAACAGAGTTACGTCATACAGAAGAATTACGTGAAAAACATTTAAGAATTCGTCGACTAGCCAATCGCTTTGATAAGCTACACTATGAGATGCATGTCTACTCAAGTCAACTGGACACGCTGGCCAATTTAAGTGCACCTCTAGTAGACGATTTTAATGAGGCTGAAACCAAAGCAGTAACCAAAACAGTTGAAGAACTCAAGACTAATCTAGCTCTTTGTCAAAAAGACATGGAGCGGACAGAGCTTAAGATTCAGCGTTTGCGTGAAGAAATGAGCGCTCATTATCATCCCCTTTGGGGGCCTTTGTTTCATGACCATGATGAGATGTCACGGTTTGCTGTTCAGGTTCGTGACTATGCGAGCCTTTACACCAGTCGGGTAAGTAATTTCTTCTTCTACCCAACCGATCGTTACTATAAATCTCTTCGTGACATCATGCCTCACGATCGCTGGATGGAATTGTCTGGCTAAGGCCTTTGCTGATGAGCTGTGATAGTTAAATGCGCTTGCTCAGAAGACTGTTGGTTCTGCTGTTATTAGCTGTGCTGATGCTGGGCTTAACTTCTCCAGCTCAGCAAATCACAGCTAAACAGATTCGTCCTTTTCATGTTGTCTTGTTAACGCCGCGCAATGACGCGTTTTGGACTTTAGCAGCCAATATGACTCAGGCTGCAGCTCATGATCTGGGGATTGAGTTAGAATGGCTGCCAGCTCTCAACGATCCTCAAAAACACTTGGCTGATGCGCTGAGCGTCCTGAATCGGGTAAATAAACCGCTCAAATTGTCTGGGCCATCAATGACACGATGCCAGTGGGAGCAGCTAAGGCGATTGATAAGCTCCAGGCTGAAGGTGTGTTAACAGAGCGGCCGCTGATTGGCGGCTGTGGCACAACCCCTCCAGCTGCCGCTGATGTTTTTAATCGTCGGGTAGAAGTCTCGGTTGGCGGATATTTTCTCTTGCCTGCTTTTACTTTGGTATTACTATCTGATTATTTAAACGGTGTGGATTTTGCACGCGAATCTACTCTGATGCGTTTGCAGATGTTTTTATTTAGCCGTGAAAATATTCAGCGTTATTATCAAGCTTTTGGCCGTTCTGCTGACCACAGCCAGCTCATTAGCTGGGATCGAGTAGATTTTAAGCGCTTTTCTAAAGCCCATCATCATGAAATGATTAAATACCGGTTTGGCTTTCAAGAAATTTTAGATCAGCTGCAGTAAGTTAGTTTAGCCAAATAAGTATCGCAAAGGCTTATCAACTCGACGTGCCCAGGCATGTTCATCATGCGGAGCCAGCCAGTCGATATAAAAGCCAAGAGATTCAGGCTGTGTATAGCCAATTGATTCAAGAGCTGCGACTAGAGCCTGGGTGCTCTCAACGGTTTCTTCGGTGTGGGGATCACGGCCTTCTTCAGTGCCGATATCCACCCAGACGCGCAGATGTCTGGGAAAATGAGCCACATCTTTAAGAATCTGATGCTGGGCCCAATAAACCGTTGGCGACATCAGGCCTACCCGGCTAAACGTGTCTGGATAAGCCAGGGCAGTGTAAAACGAGATCATGGCCCCTAGTGAAGATCCCATCATACCTGTGTTATAAGCATCGCCATAAGTCAGATAGTTAGCGTCAATCATGGGTTTAAGCTCTTCGACAATAAACCGGGCATAGTCTCGACCTCGTGCGCCGTGCCAATAGCCAAAATCATTATGGTGATGCCAGCTGTACTCTTCAAAGCGACCCGGGCTGTTATAGATACCAACCACAATCATTTCACGCAGTTGATGGCTGGCAAACAAGCGTTCAAGTGCTTCGTCCAAACGCCATTCCCGGCCCATAAAGCCAGTGGCAGGGTCAAAGAGATTATTACCATCATGCATATACAGCACAGGATAACGTTGATGGCTTTTGCCATAGCTTGGCGGCAGGTAGATCATCACGGTACGAGGATGATCCAGCCATTCTGATTGCAGATTGTGATGATAGTTAAAAGAACCTTGCAGTGCCAGATGGCGCTGGCTCATCAGGCGGGTATCAACAAG